>JBMCCK010000001.1:0-21953 GCA_048619255.1 Methanohalophilus sp.
ACACTTTTTCTCCGGGCAGATGCCCGCCGATGCCGGGTTTTGCACCCTGGCCAATCTTGATCTCGATAGCGGCTCCTCTTTCAAGGTAGTTGATGTCCACACCGAACCTTCCAGAGGCAACCTGCACGATCATATTATCCTGATATGGGTATATGTCTTTATGCAGGCCACCTTCCCCGGTTCCCATGTATGTGCCGGTTTTGGCTGCTGCCTTTGCAAGACTTAGCTGGGCATTGAGGCTGATAGCACCATAACTCATATGTCCGATCATCATCGGGGTCTGCAATTCTAGGTTTGGAGATAGTTTGGTATTGAGTTCAATCTCCCCGTTTTCCTGCTTCCTTATATCAAGTTTTGAAGGCTTTTGCCCCAGGTAGGTACGTAATTCCATAGGTTCACGCAGGGGGTCTATACTCGGATTGGTTACCTGGCATGCATCCAGCACCAACCTGTCGTAGATAATAGGATAATCTTTGGCATTTCCCATTCCAGCCAGGATGATTCTGCCACTTCGTGACTGGTTTATGACATCCTCTCGGGCTTCAGGGGTCCATAAGGGATGGCTGCGGTAATCAACGGGTCTTTCACTGAGATTGATGGCATCCCGCGGACACATTGAAATGCAACGGTGGCATGCTGTGCATTTGCGTGAATCGATCAGGATATTGCCGTCATCCTCTTCCCGGAATACACCATAGGAACAATTATCCACACATCTCATACATTGCATACATTGCTGTCTTTCTATCTGGATGCGGTATTTCACGGGTACGCTTCCCAGGCTCATGTTACAACCCTCCCGATTACCGGCTCCCCAGCACCCGGCATGTGGATGTCCTCCACCTGGGGGTCCATGGTTCTGATTGCGGCTTCCTCGCTGGAGATGTATAATCGGGAACCGTGTTCTCCCACTACCAATGGCCTGAGTTTAATCCTGTCAGTGAACCCTACTATGCCATCATGGGTGGCCACAACTATTGCAAAAGGCCCATTCATGAGGGCCGGGCCGTAGGTCAGGCGGATTGCTTTGTTGAGTTCACGCTCTTTATCATTCATTTCATCAATCTCATCCCAGAAGGGTGGAGCCATTGCTTTTACAATGATCTCTGATGGCAATTCGTGATGTCTGCCAAGCAGATCAAACAGGTATGCAACAACTTCGGTATCGGTAAACATTGTACACTGGTAACCATTACTTTACACATATCTCTGGTTCGTCCCGTAGGAAGTGATTTCTCCGTTATGCACTACTGACCAGTTAAGCAGGTTAAAGGGATGCGCTCCTCCCCACCATCCGGGGGTGTTGGTGGGGTAACGGTTATGTGCCAGCCAGATATAGCCTTCATATTCATCTATTTTGTAAAAATTAGCCACATCTTCAGGCCATCCAGCGGCCTTGAATACTCCCATATTTTTTCCGGAGGAAAATACAAGGGCCCCTTCTATAGCGGAAGAATTTATTTCCATGACCAGATATTTGACAATATCTTCATCCGGTGTGAGACTTCCGGGCATAAGATCTGTGTAGGGCTTGAAAAAGTATCTCCAAGGAACATGATTCCTTTTCAGGTCGGGTTGTTCCTTTGTAGGAATTTCTTCCTGATGGACGACGCGCCCCCACTTCTGGATGATATCATCAACTTTTGATTTTGGTTCCACAAGATTATCAAAGAATATGTGCAGGGCATAACAGTCCTCAAAATCGGGGTATATGCCATATGCGGCATAACCTGCGCCTTCACCACTGCCACGTTCATTCATAAGGCTGAGGGCTTCCTTGATTCCTGAACCATTCATTTTTTGTTTTTGTCTGTCAATAACTCCTATTATCCCGCACATCGGCATCACCTTGTTATGATATGTAAAAGTGTGTATAAAGTGTATGTATCGAAAAAAATTTGGGCGGGATTTCCTGTGAAATCCCTGCTTAAAGTACGCTAAGATAGGTGTCCAGTTCCCACTGGTGTACCCGCGCCTTATAATCATCCCATTCCTTATTCTTGGCACAGAGGTAGTTGTTGAAAAGGTGGTCTCCCACGGTCTTTTTAACAAATTCACTACCTGCCATCTCATCTATCGCTTCCTTGAGACTTCCGGGTAGGGAATTGATTCCCATATCTTCCCTCTCCTTTACGGAAAGGTTGAATATATTGTGGGTTACTGCTTCTCCAGGATCGGTTTTGTTCTTGATTCCATCCAGACCTGCAGAAAGCATGGTTGCAAAGGCAAGATATGGATTGCATGCCGGATCCGGACATCTGAGTTCTACCCTTGTGCCCTTGCCTCTGGTTGACGGGATACGTATCAGGGAACTGCGGTTACTGTCGGACCAGGTTATGTAGATGGGAGCTTCATATCCTGGTACGAGTCTTTTATAAGAGTTGACAGTTGGGTTGGTTATTGCCGCAAATTCACTGATATGTTCCAGCAGTCCGCCGGTGTAATACCTGGCTATGTCGGAGAGCTGGTTTGGAGTATTCGGATCAAAGAATACATTTTCCCCCTCCTGTGACATCAAAGATTGGTTAGCATGCATTCCTGAACCGTTTACACCGTAGAGTGGTTTTGGCATGAAGGTTGCATAGTAACCATGGTGGTTTGCTATGGATTTGACCACATACCTGAACGTGATTACATTATCTGCGGTGGTAAGGGCATCCGAGAACCTGAAATCGATCTCGTGTTGTGAAGGGGCAACTTCGTGGTGTGATGCCTCTATCTTGAATCCCATGTGTTCCAGTGCATAGTCAATCTCCCTGCGCACATCTTGGGCCATGTCCAGGGGTGCAAAGTCGAAATAACCGCCTTTATCGGTAAGTTCGGTTGTGGGGTTGCCTTGACTATCCAGTTTGAACAGGAAGAATTCAAGCTCCGGTCCCACATTCATGGAGTATCCCATGTCATCGGCTTCCCTGAGAGTCTTTTTGAGAATGTAACGTGGATCACCTTCGAAGGGTTTGCCATTCGGCAATTTTACATCACCTATTATACGTGCAACAGCTCCTTCAGAGGGTCTCCAGGGCAGGATACGGAATGTTGAAGGGTCGGGCATGAGCATCATGTCTGATTCCTCAATGCGGGTGAATCCTTCAATCGAGGATCCATCGAACATCACTCCTTCATCGAATGCCTCATCAAGGTCCTCAGAAGGAATTGCCCAGCTCTTGATAATTCCCATTGTGTCGGTGAACTGGGTACGTATAAACTTTACATCATTTTCGACGACCGCTTCAAGTACGTCTTCTTTGGTCTGTATCTCTGGCTTATGTTTCATTTCTCTCACCTTTCAAGGGAAAGCAGTAACCATATACCGTGTTAATATTATATAAAATATGTGGTCATGATATTTTGCTCATATAAATTAAACCTAAAATACAGAAAAAGCCTCATCTTTATAACAAATGAAAATCTACTCTTCGAGTAGGTGAATGATATCATGGCAGGTGCTCCTTCAATTGAGGAGGTTATAGAGGATTTTAATGTCCTGAAATGTATGCAATGTGGCGTATGCAGTGGTAGTTGTCCCTCCGGCAGACAGACCAGCCTGAATGTCAGGCGGCTTGTGCGCAAAATCGGAAGGGACCATGCAGCCATCTGCGATGAATCTCTCTGGATGTGCACGACCTGCTACAACTGCCAGGAGAGATGTCCCCGGGGTATTGCAATTGTGGATGCCATACTTGCTGCGCGCAGTATTGCCGCCCATGAGGGGTTGATTCTGGAGCGACACAGGCATGTGGCAAATCTGCTTCAGGAACATGGCCACGCTGTCCCTATTGATGACACTCACAAAGAAAAACGCATGCAACTGGGTCTGAATCCCCTGCCATCTACGGTCCACAGCTATCCTGATGACCTGAAAGATGTAAAGCGCCTGCTTGCAAGTTGTGATTTCGGGGATATTACAGGGGGGAAGGAATGATGAAAATATCCCTTTTCCTGGGCTGTCTTGTGCCCAACCGCTATCCAGGGATTGAAAAAGCCACAGGTATTTGCCTTGAAACCCTGGGTATTGACTGGAAAGAGCTGGAAGGTGCATCCTGCTGTCCGGCACCCGGCGTGTTTCGTTCCTTCGATGAACCTACCTGGCTGGCCCTGGCTTCCAGAAACATCACATTGTCAGAAACAGATGAGAGGGATGTTCTGACAATCTGTAACGGTTGTTATGGGTCTCTGGCAGATGCCAATCTCAAACTGAAAAACAACCCTGTCCTGAAAGAGCAGACCAACAGCCACCTGTCACAAATCGGGCGCCATTTTGACGGTACTGTTGATGTACGTCACATCATCGAATTCCTGTATTCTGAAATAGGTATGCAAAAAATAAAAGAAAAAATTGTCAGACCACTGGATATGAAAGTGGCCGTACATTACGGCTGCCACATGCTCAAACCCTCATCAAACAGGGCTACTGCCAGTGTGGAGCATCCTTCTGTTTTTGATGAACTGGTGGAGGTGCTGGGCTGTACAATTGTGGATTATCCCGATAAGATGGAATGCTGCGGTGCCGGTGGAGGTGTCAGGTCAGCCCTGGGTGAAACAGCTCTTGCAATCACCGAACACAAACTGGACAAGATTGAAGGGGCAGATGTAGATTGCATCGTGGAAGCGTGTCCTTTCTGTCATATGCAGTTCGATGCGGGTCAGGTATCCCTTGCAGAGAAAGGCAGGAAGTTTGGCATCCCGGTAATTCACTATTCCCAGTTACTGGCCCTCTCACTGGGATATTCTCCAGAAGATGTTGGGATAAATCTCAATGAAATGGACTGTTCGGATTTCTGCAATTTACTTAATGAATTAAAAAAAGACTGAGCGCAGGGCACTCAGTAATTGTAGAGGGATGTATAGGTAACTTCCACATCTCCCTCGGCAGGCACTTCTACCTTGAACTCTATGGTATTTGCATCCTGCTTGGTGTATGGATGGGATGATTCGGTGATTCCCAATCTCCATAGAGGCGTTCCACTATTACAACTTCCTCGATTGTTTCCTTGTAGTTGGAAATAGTGATCTTATTCGTGGTTCTGTATCTGTTTGTCCCAATTCTCTCATAATCGACCTGTTCCCTTTCACCGGTTACATCGAATGCATATCCAGCTGTTATGCGGATGTTGTCCCCGATTGGTGTGTGGTCTATCCTGTCTTCACCTGCAAACTGGAGCTGGCCCTCGCTGTCAGGCTGGTAGAATTTTGCAACCCCTGCAGGCAAGGGAACTCCGGGCCCCTTTTCCTCTGAATTGTCCAGAGTGAAACTGATACTTACTCTTTCACCGTTCCAGCTGTCGTAAACCAGTTCTTTCTTCACAGGCACATTGTCCTTTGAGAACAGGGAGATCTGCTTGGATTGTTTATCCTGCAGGCTGGATTGGCGGTTCAAGGTGTACATGTGGTATTCCGAAAAACTTTCCCGTTCAAAGGAACCTGCAGCAGCTTCTTCAGCGGGAACTTCGTATCCCATAGAATCATAGGCTTTTTGTACAGACTGCCTGTTAATGCTGCCTGCCATCAGTTTGATTGTTGCATCCTCAAATGATGTACCTGCATTGTTATCTATATTGATCCATCCCTTGATATCAGCCGTTGTTCCGTCAGTATCGGTCTTGATAACATAACCCGCGTCCCAGCCAATTCCATTTGTGATATAGGATGTGAGCATCTCCACATTACCGGAAATTGGGGAATACAGTTGCCAGATGAGAGTCGGGCTTGTGAGCAGGTCTGCTGAATCCGGGTATTCAATCCTTGAAGTCTCGGACAGGCTTATGACACCCTCTGTTGTCTGCAGGATCAGCCCGTCCCTGTAACTCAGAAGGGTTCCTGTGTTCTGTTTTCCATCGGCGTCATATACCGTTATTTCCTTGCCTGTATAAGTTTCCAGCAGGCCGGACTTACTGGTAACGTCATAGCGGTATGTCTGCTCGATTACCGAAATTCCATTGTCACCGGTATCTTCCAGAATGACGGATGATGGTTCTATCCTGGTCGTACATCCGAATACCTGAAGTTATTATAACCCTCTTCCAGCTGTGCCTGTCTTTTTTCCTTGACAAGGGCAAAAAGTTGCCGGAGTAGATTGTAAGCTGGAGACCATTGTTTGTATTTTCCATAGCTGTCATTTCCATCAGGTCTTCAAAGGAACCTGAAGTAGATGCCACGGAAGGCTGTACAGACCGTTCCTTACCACCGTTTCCGGATATGTTGTATGTAGCCACCGAAAAAAGCGACAGACAGCACAACAACTGCCAGTAAAGCATAGAGTAACTTCTTGTTCTGCTTCATAAAAGATAATAGCCATGACAGTTATAAGTAATTGCCTTTAACTTCGAATTCGTTTGAAGCCTTTCCATCAGGTAAACCTTATTATTTTGCATAACATTGAATTATCCATGGACACGGAAGAAATATTGGACAGGTTGAAACCTCTTTATCCTCATGAATACTTTTCCACAGAAAGGGACCCCTTCTATATACTGATATCAACGGTTCTTTCCCAGCGCACAAGGGATGAAGTTACAGAAGTTGCCTCACGGAGACTTTTTGATCAATATTCTATTCCTGTACAGATGGTGGAGGCAGATATAGAAAGTATTGAAACTCTCATCAGGGATGTAGGTTTTTACAGGGTGAAAGCCGGTAGGATTAAAGCGATTTCCCGGATACTTATAGATGAATATGATTCACAGGTCCCTGCTTCAATGGATGAATTACTCAAACTTCCCGGCGTTGGAAGAAAGACCGCAAATTGTGTGCTTTCCTATGCTTTTCTGGAAAAAGCAATTGCAGTGGATACTCATGTACACAGGATCTCAAACAGGCTGGGTCTTGTGGATACCGTGACTCCTGAACAGACCGAAATTGAGTTACAAAAAAAGGTTCCGGTATCTTACTGGAGAGAAATTAACGAGCTGCTTGTCCAGTTTGGCAAAAAGGTATGCAAACCACGGTCTCCAGCTTGTGGGGTTTGTGCAATAGAAGATTTGTGTGCCAAAAAAGAAAAGAAAAAGTAAAACCGATCTGAAATATCAGACCAGTTTGTTGATTGGGTGGTTTTCGTCTTCGATCTCCAGGCCTAGTTCCTTGGCATTTTCTGCAAGGATGATATCGGTCATTGCGGTTGCCGGGAACACGGTGTTTGTGTTCTCGATTGGACCGAAGAGCTGGAAGTTGGACCCCAGAATCTGTGGTATGAGGTTTGTACCGATATCAGTAGGCATGTAGATTGCCTTACGCTGCTCCTTTGTTTCGAACTGTTTCTTGTAGGTCTTCATCCAGTCCCATGCGGATGCCATGTTGTGGTAACCTCCACCTACAGGCAGGCCAAAGTGACCCTTTACAGCAATTACTGCACGGATGGATGAACCGGCACCGGCACCAAGTGGAGTTGCTGCAACATCAACCAGGGGTTTTGTGATTCCACAATCCTTGGCGATATCAAGCATACCCTGTGTCTGACCGGATGCACCCTTTTCGAGTACTTCGATCTTACCCTTTAGGGTGGGGTCAACTGCATTGAATGCAAGTACGATGGATGCTTCAATGTCACTTCTCTTGACCGCTTCGATCTCCTCTTCGTGGATACTGGCGTTAATGGAGTTGTAGATTGCCCTGTCAGCAACACCGATCTCTGTAACATAATCAGCTGCTGCAGCACGGACATCCCCTGCTGAAGAATCTATCAGGAACGGGGTATTTTCATCGTACTCAACAAACCAGTCTATGTACTTTTTGATAGCTTCGGGGGTTTCACCCACGATCTGGTTGACACAGGGGTTTCCTGTAGTTTCTGCCATCTCGAGCATGTTGTCCCAGAGTTTTTCTGCTGCTGGTCTGTCGAATTCTCCTGTATCTTCGTCAGTGACAATGTTGTGCCTATTGTAGAACATTGACCCGACCAGGATGGTTGGGTATTGGCCGGGCTGTCCGCCGAACTTGACATTTCCGACCTCGAATACTTCCTGTTTCTTATCAAATTTGAACATGTTATTACCTCTATTTTAGAAAAGTATCGGTGATATCGAGATATAGAGCAAGAACATCAATATGCCTGCAACTGCTCCATAGAGTATTCCTATATCCCTTCCTACTTTCTTGCCTATCTTCTGTGTGATTTCACTGTTGACAAACTCGATTTTCTCGTCGATATCATTGAGTCTCTTGAGTATTTCGTCAAAATCGTCCGAGTCCACCACTACGGCTGGAATATTGTTATTCGCTTGTTCGTCAGCCATTTTAAATCACCTCCCATACCAATAGTGGTAGTATGATAACCATTATCAGTGCAAAAAGAAATCCGATTGTGAAACCGACGATTCCTGCGGCTGATACACCGGAATCAAGTTTTTGGCTCCTGGAAATCAGCTGGGCCCTGTAACGGATATCTTCGACTACTCGATCAATGGCGCCCATTTTTGGTTCAATGACCATTGGCACGCCTTTTCCATATTCTTCTTCCGCCATATCATTCACCTCCCGAATAATATCAGGCCAAGCAGGGACAATGTAATGGTTAGTCCGATCATTATTCCTTCAATCTTGCCTGCGTGGACACCGGCATGGAATTTGTTGAACTCTCCGATTCTAGCCATTTCCCTCTCGATATCAAGGATCCTGCCACGAATCACAGAGATCTCGGATGCCATTGGTTTAAGGCCACCGACTTCTTCTTCCTCTTCAGATTCTGCGCCGACTTCTATCACAAGGGGATCTGCATCAAAAGCACCTGGGTCCTTGGCTGCAAGTTCCTTGATCTTGGCGGTTATTGTGCCCATATCCTCGGTACCAATAAGATCGATACATTCGACCTGTTCCTGATACCTCTGAATTGCTTCCTCTGTAAGGTTTTCCACATACGGAATAGCCCCGCTGGCATTCACTATCCTGTTATCACTTACACCGTTTTTGTGCAACATTATGAATGCTTCACCGGTTATGTGTCCCTTTACTTCAGACCCGGTTACAACCAGATACCTGATATTGGGGTTTGCAATAATATGGGAAACAACTTTTTCCAGACCCAGGTTCTCTGTTTTACATGGGCCTGTAATTGAAGCTCCTGCTTCCAGCATGGGTCCGCCATCCAGGTGTGAACCCAGGGTAATTACTGCAACACAGTTTTCCGGATCTCCTACATCGTATTCTCCTTTGAGGATTGGCCATCCGGCTGCTGGTTCTCTTTTTTCTGCCATTTTACAATCCTCCGGTCATGCTAAGCATGTAGATCACAATTGCCAGAATTCCTGAGAATACCAGTCCTACAATGACACCATAGAACACATTGCTGTATATACCGGCACTGTATGATGTATTTTCTCTTCCCGGGAAGGAACTTAGAAGTGCCCTGTCCGGGGCGAGGGAATTCACGAGGTCATCTGCAATCTTGTCAAGATCATCTATTCTTTCAACTATTGGATCCATGGAATATTGAATCACATCATCCCGTTCTGCTGCAAGCAGGGATGACATTGGATTCAGTACTAAATGTACTTCAGGTGCAACATGTACCATGCTCATTCCGATTCCTCCTCTTCTTTTGGCAGGAGACCTGTTCCAACCACATCATATGCGTCCCTGACAACATAGTTCCAGTACTGGCTGAAAGAAACATACCATATGGCCAGTCCGATAACGATCGTGGGGGCAGCGGATGCACCGGCTGAAACTGCAGAGACGATACCGGCCATCACCATTGCAATAGCACCTTTTTCAAATCCAGTGGAAAGGGTCCTGTCCTGTTTTTCATCGGGTCCGAGGTTTGCGTTGAAAGGATGAAGAATTGCAATACCTGCAACGATGAAAATCAGTGCGATGTAACCTGTAGCGACTATCTCGGTCAGAATCACATCAAACATGAAAGTGCCTGTCATGGCTGTACTGAGTCCTATAATCGCTAGGGTACCTGCACCTGCTATTTCAGTTGTGGACTGTTCCATGATCGGTATACCCATTCCTATAATCCTGTTTGCCAGGACACCGATTACAAGGCCAATGACCATTGCAGTTACAAAAGCAATTACTGGTCCGGCGATACCTCCTACTGCAAGACCGAACATTGCGGCCACGACTCCCATACCGAGCGACAACATACCGATGGATGGTACACCTGTACCAAGTCCATAACTGGCCACCCTGCGTACTGCAGCTGCACCCCATACGATGGCACAAATTGCACCCAGAGCGCCTATGAATGAGAAGGCGGGTCCTGCAAACTGTACCATGAAATAACTCAGGTAGATTGCGATAAGTCCGCCTGCTGCTCCGAAAGCGATAAGTTTATTCTGGGGGATTGCCTCTGCGGCACCTCCGCCACTTCCTCCTGCAGACATGTTACAGACCTCCTATTGTAATTACACTGACAATTGCGCACATGAATGTGACTATCAAAGAGGTAATTACGGCTTTTGGCCATTTTTTAAATTTAGGGTCATGGAATCCTTCGATTGTACCACCTATGTTGTAAGATGGAATCACAGCGTTGACGAAGAAAATTCCCACTGCAAAGATAGCTGCAAGACCCACAAACTCTGATGAGGACATACCATTTGCAATACTCATCAGGGAATAATAGACAAGCGCACCACCGATACCACCCAGACCTCCTCCGATAATACCACTTACAAATGATACAGTTGGAAGACCGTGTCCTTCGGTACCCTGTGATACATAGATATCCTGCCTGTCCTTGGTGATCGGATCATAGTCTACCTTTGCTGAAGCCGGGGGGACACCGACACCGTAAACGTACACAAGGTTTCCGACCATCATAGTTACGCCGATCATAATCATTGCACCGACCATACCGGCTGCAAGGATCAGGGCGATACTGTCTGTCAGGTTAAGCATTGCGCCTGCTGTTACAAGTCCTGTAAGACCTGCACCTGCAGCCAGCTGTACTGTACCTGTTCCAATACCTGTAGCCTGTGCCATTGCTGCGGGTGCACCACCCACAGGTACGAAGTGGACACTTCCGGATACTAGCACTCCTCCAAGTGTGATGAGAATCACGTATAGGAAATTGGCTGCCAGTACTCCTGCAATATCTATCATGCAGTCACCTCTTCATCTTCTTTGTACGGACCGTACTGGTTACGTGCGAAAACTTCCAGTTTACGGTTTCCTAAGATCAAAATAAGTATGATTGCCAGTCCGGCTATAATTGCCAGCCAGCCGATATTGGCACCCATTGAAGGGTCAAATATTGTAGTAATCCAGCCACTGAGGAATACCACCATACCAAAAGCTAGGCCTGTTACAGGTCCACCAAATTTGGCACAGAACCAAGAATTATCGATACCGTTTCTCAGTCCGCATTCGGCTTTCCTTACAATGTTACCGGAGTTTGCGGCATTAAGCCCGGATCCGAATTCCACATTCTGGAATTCACGCTCTGCACCATAGTGTACATCCCCTGTAGAAGATCCGATTGCTCCCACTGTGATACCCCATATGAACGCAAGCAGGGTAAGTGGGAAGGGATGTTCCAGGACAGATGTCATGAGATATGACACAACAAGGATACAAAATGTGGTAATGTAGGCAAATCCCATCATAACAGGTACGTGTGAACGGACCATATCAAGATATATGGGCTGTCTGAATCTTTTCT
The DNA here is from genome assembly GCA_048619255.1 of Methanohalophilus sp. Classification (GTDB taxonomy): domain Archaea; phylum Halobacteriota; class Methanosarcinia; order Methanosarcinales; family Methanosarcinaceae; genus Methanohalophilus. The sequence continues at coordinate 11,603 of JBMCCK010000001.1, forward strand.
GACTTGCGCTCCTTCCCAAATATGCAGTTGTTGCGTACGTGCCGTGTATACCGGCTGCAATGAGAGCTCCAACTGCGATGGCAAAGACCACTGACATACTGTAGGCGCTCATAAGCACCGATGCAGATGCACCTCCGACCGCTGCAATTAATGCATTGGAGGGTGGTTCACCTGAAATGGCTTTGTTAAAAATCCTGTGTGGATACATCATCTGGGGTGCCAGCTGTACCTGGGAGTTCGGGTTACTCTGAGAACCGACATCGGATTCCAGATCTTCCGATGCACCGGCGATAGTTGCCGCTGCACCCATTAGTGCCAACACACCCATTCCTATGAGTGGTTCCATATCTTTTATCCTCCTTTTTTAATTAATCATAATAAATCCATGTATTGTTGTAGAACAACTTTTAGGGGTTTGTTCTGTATGTTATGAATTATAACATAGACTCATCTAAGGTGGGTTTGGATTATTTAATATAATTCATAAACCTTTCGGATTTGTCTCCCGGAATCGATTTATTTATTCTTTTCGAGTTTGAGGATATATATATCAGGACGGGGCTGTTTACCCTCGCCTCTCGCAAAATCCCTGTAACATCGGTCACAGAGCATTCTTGCATTGAGTGAAGCTACCTCTGCTGTGCCCGGTATCAATCTGGCAAAAAGAAAAGACGGCTGTATCTCAAGTTTCAGGATAGCATCTTCTAAGAACTTAAGGATATGTTCTTCGAATACTTCGATATCATCTACCGTAAACCCCCTGATATTTATAGTAGCACCGCTGCAGCCACAGGGCAGTGCGAAAGCGTCCAACTCAATCAGATAAACAGGAATTCCAAGCAGGTTTCTCAAGTTGTCCTCAAGTTCAGTGCGCACTTTCAATAGGGAATCAGTAATTGTCATGATATGTCCTCTGGATTTCGAATGGAAGATAGTTTCTTATTTCCATTTTCAGTCTGAATTTCAATAATATCTTCTGCCAGGCGTTTGCAATACCCGCATTTATGGCAATTCTTGTCACATTTTTTCCATTGCTCAATGGCACCTTCAAGGCTCCGGTTGGCAATGTAGAATGTATCTTTCAGGTCCTTTATGCTGTCAAGCAGATCCAAAAGGTTTCCATCATAGAATTCGTTGTAATAGGCATTGACGTTGTTGAGGATCCATTCTATAAAATGGGTTCTTCCGCCGATCTTGAACATGTCCGTAATGTGCTTGTATTCACTCAGATCCTCCGGACGTATCCAGGGAGATTTGATGATCTGTTCTGGATTGCGAATGCGTAGTGAGAGGCATTTGTAGTAATAGTAATCGTCTATAACATTGGGTTTTGGGCCCGGTCCGTTGGCATGTGAGAAAAAGTTGAAATGGGCATACCTGAACGGGCACTGGTAAAGACACGCTTCATTTACCAGAATTTTCATATTGCCGGATGTAACATCTCTTATGCCTTCAAGTTTTTCAAAATCCCTGTTTACCACGGGATCAACAACAATGGTGTCTGCTCCCAGTCCTTCATAAAATTCAGCTTTTTGTGGAGAGTCTACAAAAGAAAGTACCGATACCACTGTCTCCATGTCATATTCATGGGCAACCATCTCTATGAGATAGGGATCTGCCACAGTAAGGGAATCTATCCCTATATCATTGAGTCTGTCCAGATACCATCCTATAGCCCTGTATCCTTCAGGTGTAAGCTGCTGGCCTCCCATGCAGGAACTGTTGAGCACAATGTCGATCTTTACACCCTTCTCATGGGCGTACTCGGTTTGTTCTGCTATGGATTCCAGAGTGGGTGCGCTCAGGTTTGTCCTGCCGGTACCAATATAGTCAGGTGAACCCGCCATGTAGATTGAATGTATTTTGGAAGATTCTGCAAGCAATTCCTGCAAACCTTCCATATGTCCCACATGCGGCACGTAGAGTTTCATCGCTGACATTTATCCGGTATTTACAATAAGTATTTTCCTCTTTGTCTTACCAAAAGGGTTATTTATCGCTTGAAGAACAGTATTCTATATGATTGGTGCATCTTCCTTTGCAGCCCCACTGCCAAAACTCGATGAGTATGTTGATTCTGTTGAACTCTATATTCCTAAGCTTGGTGTATATAATGGGAAAACACTGGACAGAGAGCGGCTCTCTTCAATACTTGATGAATTGTCCACCTGTGATCTGGAGACGTCGATCCATGCTCCTTATTTTGCCGATGTACCAACCTATCCTTCTGATCTTGTGGTTGATACAGCAGCCATGGACAAACAGGATTTCAGACTCATGGAAGAGTCCATTGATCTTGCCGCAGATATTGGTTCCCATGTTGTTGTCATTCATCCTGGTATCCAGAGAGCAGATTATGAAAAATCTTTCAGTAAAATGATTGCAAACCTGAAAGAACTGGCAGCCTTTGCTTCAGACAGAGGTGTGGTACTGGGACTTGAAAATAAGGAAAATACAGCTCCTGATAATCTCTGCTGTGGTGCAGAGGAAGTTATAAGGGCAGTTCTTGAAGTTGACTCTCCCTCTCTTGGTATCACTTTTGATGTTGGTCATGCCAACCTGACCTGCAGGGGAGACTGTGGCCTGCTCAGGCACTTTGCCCGACTTTTTGCAGAACATGTTGTCCATGTACACGTTCACGATAATTACGGGGAATGCAAGGGTGATTATTTCGGAGATGCACACCTAGGGCCAGGTTCGGGTTGTATCGATTATACCGTATTCGAAGAATTGTCAGGATTTGACGGAATATTCAATCTTGAAGTCTTTTCTCTGGATGATGTCATTGCAGGAAGGGATAAACTGGATGAAATGTTTCCCTGAGTTTACGGGATGCGGGCCTTCCCTGTAGACGTTCCCTTTAATTTTTTATGATTTGAACTGTGGGTCCTTTTGTGCAGAGCTGGGAATTTTCACCTCTGCTTCATTTTTCTTATGAATAAATTATTAAAACATCACAGCAATGTGTATTATATTGGTTGCAATACAAAGAAGGTATCATCATGAATAGGTATGAGAAATTCAAGAAAATGGAAAACAAGACATACTCTGAAGTCAACAGGTACCTTAAATCTACAACTCATTTGACAGCGCGTGAATGGATGATTGCTCGTCTCTGTGCAGATTTCAAAAATGTATCCGACCATTCGGAAATGACCTGGATAGGTGAAAACCTGCCGGATATTGTGCCATTTGCAGAGAGTCCGTATTCCAGACAAGAAGTATCCAATGCCCATTCCACCTTCAAGAAAAAAGTCAGGCGTAGTGGCACAACATTTTTTTATGCATATTATGCAGGCCTGATAGGCCAGGAAGAAATGCTTGCCATGATCCATAGCATGATAGGGGATATAGGAGAACTGCTCAAGATTGAAGGCGGGGAATTATCCGAATCTCATTCAGAGGAAGTGCAGCTATTGATAGCACAGGTCCTCAAAAATATCAATGAAGCAGATGGATTTGAGTACTGATGTTGTTAGCTATCTGGATTACACACGTGATGCAAAATAGATGGTATTTATAATGTCTTATCATTCTCTCAATTGCCGAATACCGGTGGGCTCCTGTCAACCTCCTTTCCATTATCCTGTTTCCCACAATTATTTGATAGGAGCTTGCAACCTTTTAATGGCAATATGTATTTATCATCCTCTTTTATAGTATAACCAATGACCCTCAGAGATTTTCTTGACAGGATCCGTACTGCCGGCAGGCTTACCGTAATCAAAGAAAAGGTGAATGCCGAGTACGAGGCATCAATGATTGCAAAAAATACCCCCGGCCCGGTCCTTTTTGAGAATATTAATGGCCACCGGGCGATCATGAATGTGCTGGGAAGCAGGGATGAGCTGGGAGCAATGCTTAATGTAAATAGAAGGGATATTATTCAGAGTCTTTCAGGGATACGGCCGGATGGTGAAATAAAGATTGTGGATTCCTCTCCTACTAAGGAAGTTTGTGTAGAGGAAGTGGACCTCTATTCTCTTCCTATAATGACTCATTTTGAGAAAGACGGTGGTCCCTATATCACGGCAGGAATAGTTGTTTCCGAATATGAAGATGTAACAAATGCCTCTATCCATCGCCTGATGGTTGTGGGGAAAAATAAACTGGCCGCGCGCCTCGTGCCTCCAAGACATACATATCTTCTGCAAAAGGAGGCGGAAAGCAATGGTGATCCATTGCCTGTTTCCATAGTACTGGGCCCCCATCCTGCGATTGCTTTTGCATCCACCACACGGGTCGGGGAAGGCAAGGAATTTAATTATGCGGCTGCCCTGATGGGTAATCCCGTAGAACTATTTGAATGTGACAATGGTGTAAAGGTCCCACATTGTGAAATTGTCATGGAAGGTTACATCTATCCCGAAGAAAGGACAGATGAAGGCCCATTCGTGGACATCACGGGTACCTATGATCTTGTACGCCAGGAACCGGTCATAACTGTTACAAAAATATGGCATCGTAAAGACCCCATATACCACGGAATATTACCTGCGGGTCCTGAACACCTGCTGATGATGGGTGTACCCTATGAACCCCGTATTTACGGGGCTGTCGGAGAAGTTACAAAAGTAAGAAACGTAATTCTGACCGAAGGAGGCTGCTGCTACCTTCATGCCATTGTCCAGATTGAAAAGCAGACCGAGGGAGATGCAAAAAACGCCATAATGGCAGCGTTTGCCGCCCATACCAGTCTCAAACATGTGATTGTTGTGGATGAGGATATAGATATATTTGACAGTGATGACATCGAATTTGCCATGGCAACACGTATGAAGGCGGATTCAGATGTTATGATAATTCCCGGAGTCCGGGGAAGTTCTCTTGACCCTCGTGGAGCATCCGATGGTACAACTACTAAAATGGGTATTGATGCCACAAAGGTGCTGGCAGAAAAAGAGAAATTCGAAAGAGCCACAATGCCAAAAAAGCATTGACTGATAACATTTGAAGGTTTTTCATATGTATCTCACACCTGAAGAAGAACGAATAATTGCAGGAGAAAGCGGCCCTACTCTGCAAAAGGCCATGGAAATCTTGGTCGCACTGGGTGATATCTACGAGGCAGACCGCCTGATTCCCATTAAGAGTGCCCAGATTGCAGGTGTTTCCTATAAAACGATGGGTAATGCCGGCCTGGAATGGATATCCGATCTTGAAGGTAAGGTGCAAGTGCCTTCCATTCTCAATCCTGCCGGCATGGATTTTGAAAGATGGCAGGAGATGGGAATATCTGCCGAATTCGCCGAAAAGCAGCAGGAGATCATTCAGGCATATAGCAGTCTGGGTATAGAGGTCCAGTGTACATGTACGCCGTACTACCTGCAAAGTTTCTCGGCAACTTACGGTGATCATCTTGCCTGGAGTGAATCCTCGGCTGTATCCTACGCCAATTCCGTTATTGGGGCTCGTACCAATCGTGAGGGTGGCCCTTCTGCTCTCTGTGCAGCTCTTGTGGGTAAAACCGCAAACTATGGCTATCATCTGGATGAGAACAGGATACCTGAACTTATGATCTCTGTGGACTGTGAACTGGATGCTTCGGACTATGCAGTCCTGGGCTATATAGCAGGCAAAGCAGCAGGTAAACGTGTGCCCTTGTTCAGGATGCGATCCACACCTCATAGGGACCAGCTCAAAGCGCTGGGTGCTGCAATGGCCGCATCGGGTGCGGTAGCCCTTTATCATGTGGAAGGTGTCACTCCTGAAACCTGCCGGAAAGATTTCGAGTTGCCTGTTGAACAATTGATAATTGAAAGAACCCAGATAGATGAAGTTTATGAAACAGTATCAGGTAATGGAATAACAGAATGTGACAGCGCCGCTGTGGGTTGTCCTCACTGTTCACCGGAAGAACTGGAAGAGGTTGCTGCAAAGCTTGAAGGTAAGGTAGTGGACAACAATGTCTGGATATTTACTTCCAGAGAAGTTGCTCAGTCCAATCCCAGGCTTGTAGAACGTATCGAGAAAAGTGGTGCCAAGGTTCTCTGTGACACATGTATGGTGGTCTCCCCGGCAACCGATAAGTTCTCTCACATGGCAGTAAATTCTGGAAAAGCCTATGCCTACCTGCCCGGAATGTGCAAGGTGGCCGCAACAATTGCAAATATTGAAAAGTGCATGGAAAAAGGGGGTGGTGCCCGTTCGCATTAAAGGAAGGGGCATCTCAAAAGGAAGTGCTGGCGGTGAAGTATTGCTTTCAGAAGATCCGATCTCTTTTCTGGGCAACGTAGATCCTCAGACAGGTAAGATCGTTGATCCTGATCATTGTCTTTTCGGGAAAAAAATAGCGGGTAAGGTACTGGTATTTCCTCATGGGAAAGGCTCTACAGTGGGTTCCTATGTAATTTACCAGCTTTTCAAAAATGGTGTTGCTCCGGTTGCAATGGTAAACCTGGAATGTGAACCGATAGTAGCTGTGGGAGCGATCATTTCCGAAATCCCTCTGGTTGATGGTCTGGAAAATAATCCGTTTGAGATGCTGAAGGATGGTATGAACGTGAATGTAGACGGAAAAGAAGGCTGGCTGGAAATAAAGGATTAAGATGGGTTTTAAACGGAAATCTTCGGTAGATCCTCAGGTCAAACAGCTTATTGACTGGATGTATCTCCAGATAAGTCCCTTTTTCAGGGTATATGAGGTCAACTACCATGCCGGCTCTGTCTATTTCTATGGGATGCCACGGGTTAGCCAAAAGATCATACAGGAATCTCTCACGGCACAGTTTGCCGTCAGGGGTTACAACCTTGCTATCGAATCTAAGTTAGGGGAAGAGGTAATTGCAGCGATTCCTTTCAAACAAGGAAAAGACAGGGTCTGGATTAATATTGTGCTTGCAATAGCCACTTTTTTTACAACCATGTTTGCCGGTGCAAGCATGTTCGGGGCAGACGTAATTGCAAATCCGATCTCTGCTTTTGAGGGTTTGCCTTTTACTATCGCTATAATGGGTGTGTTGGGTTCACATGAGATGGGACACTACCTCGCAGCTCGCAGGTACGGCATGCAAACTTCCCTGCCCTATTTCATTCCTTTTCCCTCCATTATAGGAACAATGGGGGCGGTTATCAAGCACAAGGGAATGATACCGGACAGGAAATCACTGTTTGATGTGGCAGTTTCAGGCCCTCTTGTAGGGCTTGTGGCTTCAGTAATAGTAACTATCATAGGTCTGATGCAACCCCCTGTTGAGTTCTCTCAGGCACCCGGGACCCTTATGATAGACCTGCAGATGCCTCCCCTATTTGCCTTCCTGCAATGGTTAATGGGTTCCAGTGGCCAAACCATTCACCCGGTAGCTTTTGCCGGCTGGGTGGGCATGTTTGTCACCCTGCTCAACCTCCTACCTTCAGGCCAGCTGGATGGGGGGCATGCCATGCGTGCAATGCTTGGTGAAAAAGCGAAATACATTTCTTCCGCAATGCCTGTTATACTCGGATTGATAGCCATTTATATCGGTAATGTAATGGGACAGAATGCCGGTATCTGGTTTTTCTGGGCGATTTTACTTTTCCTTTTCGCTGCCGCAGGCCATCCGCGTCCAATGGAAGACAGGCACCAACTTGGCGGCAAAAGGATGCTGCTGGGAATAGTTACCTTCGTGCTGGGCCTGTTGTGTTTTACACCCGTTCCTTTCACTGTAGTTACTGTTTAAGGAAGTAAATTGAATGAATATAAATTTCAGGTGGCATCGAAAGAACTCATATAGTCTGGCGACCCTTTATCCCCTGCTTGAAAATGCCGGTTTTGTCAGACGCCCCGTTGACGGCATAATGGTGTACAGTTTTTCCACCGCACAAAAGAAAAGCATATTTACGGAAGTGTCCTCTTCAAACACCGATTCTGTCTATATAGCAGGAGGGCCACACCCATCAGGGTCAGTGAAAGAAACTCTTGGGTTTTTTGATTATGTGGTGATTGGGGAGGGAGAAGAAACCCTGCCACAACTTGTGGATACCCTCCAAATGGGAGGGGATGTTTCAAAAGTAGCCGGTATTGCCTACAAAAAAGACGGTAATATCGTGCACACATCTGCCCGGCAACCGGTAAACCTCGATGATTATCCCTGTTTTGACTGTGAAGGCCCCAGGTCACCAATTGAAATCAGCCGGGGATGTCCCTGGAATTGCAAATATTGCCAGACTCCCAGACTTTTCGGTCACAAAATGCGTCATCGAAGTATTGATTCCATTGTTCATTATGCACGCTGCTACAATGACCTGAGATTCACCTCATCAAATGCTTTTGCCTACGGGGGTGACGGGATTCATCCGAGACTGGATAAAGTTGAGAAATTACTTGCCTCCCTCGCAAACCTTGAAGGAAAAAATATCTATTTTGGCACTTTCCCCTCGGAAGTGCGTCCTGAATTCGTTACAGAGGATGCGCTGGAACTGGTGGATAAATACTGCACAAACAAAAGTATAAGTCTGGGTGGCCAATCAGGCAGTGATAAGATACTCAGGCAAATTCACAGGGGACATGACAGTGAAGATATCTTTAATGCCGTTGAGCATTGCGTGGACAGAGATATCGTGCCAATGGTGGATTTCATATTCGGATTTCCCGGTGAGAACGAAGAGGACCAGCGAATGACCCTGGATATGATCAACTGGATAATCAGTAAAGGTGGCAAGGTGCGGGCTCATTACCTGACCCCGCTGCCTTCGACTCCCTATGAAAATATAGTTCCCGCACCGATAGAACCAGATGTAAATAGGCTTCTGGGCAAACTGGCACTGGATGGAAAATTGACCGGAAAATGGGCTTAATTTTTATATGCAAGATGATAACTATGAAATTGTCCGCAGTGGTATACATTAACGACAATTTCTTTTCCTGAATTGTATTTTTTCATCTGTCTTTCGTACTGTCTCTGGGAAGGCTTGAGCTTATTTTCCCTGAAATAGGAAAGCAGGGTAGTAAGGAAATCTATTCGGTGTTGCAGGAATCCGGTTTCATATTCCACCACATCTTTTGCCATCTGTATGGTATCCTTCTCAGTCATTTCACAGTGGTAGTAACCGTGTTCATTCAATCCTGCCACGTGTCTCCACAGAAGTTTGCCTCTGGTGTCGGGTTCGCGATTGAGCATATAAGGATATATGCTGCATATCGCGGGCCTCTGTTTGTATATGGTACACAGGCCATCTTCTCCCAGGAAAGCACAGGTACCGTCATTCTTGTAGGTCAGGGCATACCCCTGTACATAGAAATTGCCCTTGTTATCACAGTAATCAAAATAAGGTGCAGGTGTAATTTTTGAGGAATCGATCATCCCGATTATCTCAACATCCTTCTCCAGCAGGAAAACATGATCATTGTAGTCGCGGGTGCAACAGCGTGTGCACCTGCTGCATTCAAAACCCACGTCTTTGATTATATCAACCAGTTCTTCAAAAGGGTATGCCTCTACGTCAGAGAGGTCTGATCTGGCCTGTGCGAGCTCTTTGCTTATCAAAGCTATCTGCATCACCCGGGACTAACCGCGCTGGCATAGTATTTAAGAATATTTTTAACGAACCACATATACAGGTTTTTTGGAATTGCGTATGACCTTCTCCGCAACACCGCCAAGCAGGAATTTTTTAGTGCTCTGCTGACCTCTGGAACCAATGACAATCATATCGACATTCTTTCGTTCAGCAAAATCGATGATCTTATCTGAAGGATATCCTTCCAGCATTTTTGTCTCGCAGGACAAACCCTTCTCTTTTGCAATTACAGTGGCCTTCCTGAATGCTTCTTTGCCCATCTCCTGCAGCACCCGGCGAGAAGGACTCCAGGAATCAGGATTTGACAGAAGTGATGAACCGGGATGTATCACATAAACAACGTAAATACGACTGTTCAAATCCTTTGCAACTTCCATTCCTGCTTCAAGGACCTGTTCCGAATAACCGGAACCGTCAACGGAAATAATCATCTTTTTGTAACTCATTATCTAATCCCCCTTGCAGTAAATTAGGACAGTATTTTTTATATAACTGTCGTGCTTATTATTGTTCCCTGAGTTTTTCGGCAACACGCCTAGCAAGTGCCTTTCCGATTCCCCCCACTTCTGCGATCTCTTTTTCCTCAGCCTGTCTGACCTTTTCCACAGATCCGAAATGATGCAGAAGTTCTTTCTTTTTCTTTTCCCCGATTCCTTCAATCCCATCCAGCTCGGAATGGGAAAGTCTTGCTGACCTCCTTTTTCTGTGGGAAGCCACTGCAAACCTGTGTGCTTCGTCCCTCACCTGCATAAGTATTTTTAGTGCAGGCGATTTTTTTGGCAGAATCAGCAGTTTACGGGGATGGTTTTCAGGAAAGATTATGTGCTAAAATTTCTTGGCAAGGCCGATTAAA
>JBMCCK010000002.1:0-17641 GCA_048619255.1 Methanohalophilus sp.
ACATCTGCCAGTTCGACTGCAGAAAGGGCCGGATTCTTTTCAAGAAGGCTGAGTATCTTGTCGTCAAGTTCTTTTTCGGGCATAATGACCACTAAATAATATCAGTATTCCTATCAAATAGTCTATGCTATTAAAGCCTTTCCAAATATATGAAAGACCTATTATTCAGAGATATAAGTTGACCATAATTAGAAAACCTTATAAAATATAATATTGTAAGTAAACAGGATGGATGTTCTCGAAAAGATATTCGGCAAGACTGCACAAATGACTGTGCTTAAAAATCTGATATCCCATAGGGAAGACTCTACCTATCTCTCAGGGATTGCAGAAGAGACGGGCTTGTCTCATTCTAGTGTTGCCCGTGTCATAGCACCCCTTGTAGAAACAGGTATTGTTAAGGAGAAACCCCTAGGAAAACAGATACGTACTTTCAGTCTGAATATGGATAGTGAATTGACACAGCTTGTCCTTGAATTCTATGATCGTATCCATGAGTTTGCCGATTAATCCTTAATATGATTTTTGTTCATCCAATGTTTTCGTATGAACGTTACTGTTATTCTTTCCAAGCATAATTCTTGCAAGATTACCGGATATAGCCGCCAGGGCATTGGTTATGTGAAGTGTACAGACTGCAATTATTATTCCCATGCTGGCTGTTAGAAGTGTCTCAGGCAGGCTGTCTACCAAAATCCATGGATTTCCTAGAGACCAGTATATAGTGGTAAATGGTGCGAATATAAGCCCAAGGGTCAAAGTAAAACAGATAGTCAGTATTATAAGTGTAAATATCCCGAAGGGAAATTTGATGAATAAAAACATCATTCCTTTCCAGGCAGCTGGGTCTGCAAACCTGTTTTTAATATCACTCCAGAAGTTTACAAGAGGTTTTTCTTCATAGGAAAGCGGAGGTATATCTACACCAAGCAATCTGGTTGCCAGTTCCCTTTCAAAATTTACCAGTTCCCACCATGCCAACAGTACCAGCAGAAGGACTGGTATTCCTATAATAATTATGGAAAAACTTAATCCTACAAGCAGGCCGGATGTAAGGAAAAGGAAATATGCGGTACCCAGGGGAAATGTGAATATGACATAAAGCAGGTTCAGGTACGTCTGGCGCTGGAACATCACACCAAAAAATGAACTGAACAATTTGTTTATGTTTCTCATCACAAATCCTGCTGTTTTATATTTTTATTATCGGTTGCGTTTATTCTTCCTGAGGATAAAGTATAGTATGGCTCCCAATAAATGGGTAAATACAATAACTATTATCCATATCAGTCTCTCATTGCTTCTGTCTGTTTCCTTTGTGATACAATCTATAAGCATCCATATCCAGAATAATGTCCCGAATATTCCTATCCCAAAAAGAAGGATAATATTAAAGAAAGGCATCGCTATCATGTCAAACATTACATCACCTCATTCGTTTCTTAAAGCGTCTGTCGGATTCATCTTTGCAGCCTTGTTGGCGGGATATACTCCTGCTACAAGCCCTACAAAGACTGAAATTATAAAACCTGCTGCGATTTTGGATAACGGGAATGCTACCGGCAAACCCATGTAACTTTCAGCTATATAGGCACCTGTCATTCCCATCAAAGTTCCTGCAATCCCTCCGAAAAGTCCCACTATCATGGCCTCTACGATAAATAGATTCAGTATACTTGTATTGGTATATCCCAGCGATTTCATCAAACCGATTTCCTGTGTTCTTTCAGTCACTGTGACAAGCATAATATTCATTATTCCGATTGATCCAACTACAAGGGATATCAGGGCGACAGCAGTTAGCAGTGCCCCCAGAGAATCAGATAGTTGCTTTGTTTGTTCCAGGATTTCCACCTGATCCATTATGAAATATGGTTTAGCGTTGTCATTATTCATTTCCCTTGAGTCTATGCCGAACTGGCGTCCCAGTTTCCCATCAATCTCCTCTGATGTTTGCTCAACTACCTCCATACTTTTTGCCTTTATGAAAAATGAATCATAATGATTTTCCCCAAGCATGGAATTCATTGTGGCAATCGGTATGAATATTCTATTGTCTGGTTCTATGCCCGATTGTACCAGTTGAGTATCAGGGTTCTGGAGTATTCCTTTTACAACAAACCTGTGGCTGACATTTTCTCCATTGCTTTTGGTGAAAGTCACATCTATTGAATTCTTATTCCCCACGGGCCTGTCAAAGATTTCTTCTGCAACTTCTGAACCAATCACTGCAGCATAGCTGTCTTTATCTGTCAGGAAATTTCCTTCTGCTAGCCGCAGATTTGCCACTATTGGGTAATCTTCCGTCACCCCCATTATACCTATGTGACGTCGGGAAGACTGATAGCTGATAGTCGCAGTCTGGCTATTTATAGGGGAGATTCCGTCCACTTCCTGCAGGTTGGAGATAAGACTCATTTCCTCTTTGCCAAGAGTACCCGGTTCTTTACTTTCTACTATAATGAAATTTGAACCTACGGCTCCGATCTCATCAGTAAAAAACTGGTTGAAACTGGCGCCCAGTGATACATTGGCTATTACTGCTGCCACTCCTATTACAATTCCCAGGGTAGTCAGGAGGGAACGCAGTTTTGCACTGCGTATGCTCCCAAGGGCTATTTTGAATGCCTGTTTGGGATTTATCATGAGTGTCCCACCTTAATTTTTTCTTCGGTAAAGTACGGCTGCAGGAATCAGCAGTCCAACAAGTGCAAGAGCGGCAACTGCAATATTGCTGATCCCGTTTTCGTCTTCATGTACTGTTTTGAAAGCTTCCAGTTGTGATGTATTCTGGTGTGCATTCATTCCGTTGCGATATTCAACGGTTATTTCCAGAGGTTCTGTGATATTTTCTCTCACCTGGTTTGCTTCGAATTGGATGGAAAACAGTTCATCAGGTTCCATTGTACCCACGAAATATTCTCTGGGTGAAAATTCAATACCTTCTGCTTCTGGTATTACGTTGACCGAATAAAGGGTGTTCTGTCGTATATTTGCCACATCAAATTCTATTGTTCCTTTCCCGTTAACCAGGGTAGGCGTAATGGTTGGTATTACTTTTACATCCGCATTATCAATTTTTAAAGGAATTTCCCATTTGCAGTCATATATGTGGGAGTTACTCTTGATTGCAAGATTCAGGTAATGAGTACCTGCAGAGAGATGTTCATCCACTTCAAGGTTATAAGTGATGTCCATCTTATCCCCGGGTCCCAGTAATCCGTAAGTATCGGATATGCTTGATACTTCAATTCCTTCATCAGCTTCCAGGGAAGATGATTGGATATGAGCATTGGTGTCGTACTCCTTACCATCAATAGTTACAGAATGAGTTGTTGCACTGTTTTTGAGACTAAAAGTGATAGTTCCACTGTCGCCGGGTGAGAATACTTCGGGCTCGGCACTTACTTCTTCAAGTTCAATTGAACCTTTGCTGTCATAGGATGTTGATCCCACTTTAATCTCAAAGGTATTTTTCAACCAAATAGAATCTTCAGGTTGGTATCTGATATCAAATTCGACAGGCCCTGATTTTGCTTCCTCGTCCACATACAGGCGATACTTGTGCACAGCTGCAGTGTCCGGCTTCAGTCTTCCAATATTTTTGACAGCATTGGGTGAGGAATCCAGGGCCAGTGGATATTCGGGAAGCATTTCAATTGAGACATCTTCTGCCTCTCCGCTTCCTATGTTTTCTATTTTTATCCATACGTCCACGTACTGGCCAATCTCGGCCGGCGAAGGACTATAGCGCATCACGCTTACATCGAGAGTATTTGGCGATGATTCTGCTGCAGTTGAGTTTATTGGGGTCAGTGCGATCAGTAGTATCATGAGTGAAATATAGACCAATGATTTCCTGTAGTTCATTTGTTTCACCTCAGTTGTTTTCTATGTATCCATCTTTCAGGTGTATGGTCCGGCTTGCATACTCAGCGGTCTGTGGATCGTGTGTTATCATTACTACCGTGCTACCCTGCCGATGCAGTTTGGAGAAGAGGTTCATTATTTCTAGGCTGGTTTTGGAATCCAGATTGCCTGTGGGTTCATCGGCAAGAATTATAGAGGGCTTATTGATGAGTGAACGTGCTATGGCAACCCTCTGGCATTGGCCTCCTGACATTTCGGAAGGTTTGTGACCCATCCGGTTTCCCAGTCCTACAAGTTCAAGGAGTTCAATGCCTCTTTTTTCCGGATCCACGTTATCCTTGCTGTTCTCGTAGGTTGGAAGCAGGACATTTTCAAGAGCATTCATACGGGAAATAAGATTGAAATTCTGGAAGACAAAACCGATTTCCAGTCCTCGTAATTTTGCGATTTCACTATCAGAAAGTTCACTTATGTTACGATTGCTAATCCTTACCTCTCCCATCGTGGGCCTGTCAAGGCAGCCAAGCATATTCATAAGTGTACTTTTTCCGGAACCTGAAGGCCCCATTATTGCCACGAATTCTCCGCGGTTTATTGTGAGATCAATTCCGTGCAATATCGGGATTTCCTGATCAGCGAGCCTGTAACTTTTGAGCAGGCCTATAGTTTCAATAGCAGGGTTGCATGATGTTTTGTTTTCTCTTGGGGGTTGATGCATATGCCCATACCTCAAAATTTAGTAACATTTGTCTATTTTTAGGCAGACTAGGCTATGGCAATGTGGCATATATAATTTACGATACAGAGACAAGTTATTTTGAATATATTCAGGTATGAGAAGAATAAGTTAAAATTTAAAAGTTGAACCGACGCCAATCTCTTTGACATTGCAGTATCTGGAAAGGAATATCTTTGCTTCAAGATCAGTGCAATGGCAGGGGTGGATGTTTTTTACATTTCTCTGGTATAGATATTCTGCTGTGTCCCGGAGTCGCTCTCTGGAAGCAGATAAAAGGTGAAAACCGCCTATTATATCAATAATTGTATCACTTTTACAGACCTTTTTTGCATATTCAGTTATGTTGCAAATCCCTGAATGGGAACAGCCTGTTATGATAACAATTCCTTCATCCGAGCACCACACAAGTGCCGAATCATCAGACATTTCGTCCGGTATGGTATCTGCATTTGGATTTTGCTTTTCTCCAATTGCCTCAGTGGTTTCAAATTCCAGCTGTCGGGGAATTTCTCCCAGGAAAACAAGATTTTCAGTAATCCAGAAGGTTTTCGTTGTTAAATTCAGTTCAAAGTAATTTTTGAGAACTTCATCGCTTATGATATTGCCGATATGTGCTGTATTTTCAAAAATAGTAGGCGTCAGAGCAAGGGGATGGCACACAAGAGCGGGTTTATTTACCTTTTTTTCCTGAAATTCCCTGTTTGTGTAGTACTTTATCAGTTCGGTCAATCCCCATGTGTGATCCAGATGGCTGTGGGATAATATTACATAATCCAGTTTTGCAGGGTCTATTTCCATTAGAGCGGCATTTTTCAGGAACAAACCTGAATAACCGGTATCAAAAAGAACCCTTTTTCCTCCATCTTCGATAAAAAAGGAAAGAGCAGGTTCGCCTTCAAAATAATTGTCTATCAGAGTATTATTATCCACAAGCACTGTAATTTTCATAAAGAAAAAATTGAGGCCCTGTTATTTAGTATTACCTTTCAGGGCATCCTGTACTATTTTCAGGGCGCAGAGTTCACCGCACATGGAACATGCATCACTTCCTGTCTTGCGGCTCTGGCGGATGGCAGCAGGTTTTTCACTGTCAATGGCAATGTCAAATTGTTTCTCCCAGTCAAGGTCACGTCTGGCTTGTGCCATCTGCAGGTCTGTTTGTCTTGCCTTTTCACGCTGTCCCTGCCGTGTAAGATCGGCAGCATGTGCTGCTATCTTTGTTACAATCGCTCCTTCCCTGATATCATTTGTTGTGGGAAGGGCAAGGTGTTCTGCAGGAGTGGTCATGCACAGGAAATCCGCTCCAGACATGCCGGCAATGGTTCCGCCGATTGCACCTGTAATATGGTCATAGCCGGGTGCAATATCCGTGACCAGTGGTCCAAGAAGATATAGAGGAGCTTCATGACATAGTTGTTTCATGCTTCTCACACTCAGCTGTACCTCGTCAGCTGCCACATGACCGGGCCCTTCCACAAAGGTCTGGACATTGGATTTACGTGCCTCTTTTACAAGTTCACCCAGAGTTATAAATTCCATAAATTTTGCATTATCAGAGGCATCATGGATACAACCGGGACGCATTCCGTCTCCCAGGCTCAGGGTCATGTCATACTCTCTTGCTATCTCTATCAGGTAATCAAATTCACTGTAGAGGGGATTTTCCTGCTCATTGTGGATCATCCAGGCAATTGTGAATGAGCCTCCCCTGCTTACAACATCCATCACCCTTTCACCTTTACGCAGGTGTTGCAGGGCGTTCTGGTTCACTCCTGCATGGATTGTCACAAAATCGACACCGTCTTCTGCATGTTTGCGCACAGCATTGATGATGTCATCGGATGTCATATCAACTACAGTTTTTTGGGATGAAGCAGCCTGGTAGATCGGCACTGTACCAAAGGGTACATCTACGGCTTCCATGAGAAGTTTGCGGGTGGAATCAAGGTCTCCTCCTGTGGAGAGATCCATAATGCTGTCTGCTCCGTACTTGACGGCAGTTTCTGCCTTTTTAACTTCGTCTTCCACATCAACAAAATCTTTTGAGGTTCCGATATTGGCATTGACCTTGACACTCATACATTTTCCGATGCCTTTTGGGGATGTTTCCCTCAGCACATTTTTTGGGATAGTAATGAGCCCCTCTGCAACATACTTTCTCACTATTTCGGGATCAATACCCTCTTCCTTTGCAACTTTATGCATCTGTGGGGTAATGTTTCCCTTCTTTGCTTCATCCATCAATGTCATTTTTAACGCCTGCCGTGTTCAATTTACCCCAGAATAATAGGTATTTGCATATATAGGTTTCACAGGTAAAAAAAAGAATTGGGATGAACTCTCTAGTTAAATATTCAGACCTGTTAAAGGGATTGGATTGGAATTGTGAATATAAAGGTGTTTCCTGCTCCGGGTTCACTTTCCACTTCTACCTCTCCACCATGCAGTTCTATGTACTCTTTAGCCAGTGAAAGACCCAGGATACTATCATGTGGTTTCATTCCGGATTCGGAATATATTTCTTTGAAAGGTCTGAATAATTCTTTCAAATGGGTGAGGGAAATGCCAATACCGGAATCACTTACTTCAAATCTCAGGTCATAACTGCTGTATTCCATACTGATGTGTACATTTCTTCCTTCAGGGGTAAAGTGTATTGCATTGACGATGAGATTATACATTGTCTGTTTGATTTTTACTCTGTCCACACTTATTTCCGGGATGTATTCGGGTATATCAGTAGTTATTTCAACATTCCTGTCTTCTGTAAAAGGTTTAAGGAGTTTTAAAATATCATTGAGTAACTCACCAACAGAAACCATCTCAATATTGAGTTCCATTTTTCCTGCTTCAACATCTGATATTTCCAGGATGTCATCAATTAAATCCATCAAATATTCTGCACTTTTTTGTATATCATTAATGTGCTTTTGCTGTTTTGGATTCAGTTCTCCATATATATCATTGTGAAGCATCTGGGTAGAACCAATTATGTTACTTAATGGAGTTCTCAGTTCATGACTCAAATTGGCCTTTAGCTCAGAGTTGGTTTTGCTTATTTCCCTGGCATGAATCCTGGCTTCTGCAAGTTCTTCCTCAGCAATTTTGTGATCTGTAATATCCTTTACGAATTCGACTGTACCGGTAATTTCACCGGTGGTGGAGTCTTTTAATGGATAACCCAAGAGTTCGAGCCATTGTGCTTCTGAGTCCGGCAAACCCTGTACAATATTTCTTTCTGTCTCGCCTGTTTCCATACACCTGATTATCGGGCAGGGTGTACAGGGGCTGTCCCTGTCATTATATGCTTCATAACATTTCTTGCCTTCAAGGGGTGTATTTTTTTCATACCATTTATTCATGGTTTCATTTACACGTATGATATTCATGTCGGCATCAAGTATGCTGACCCCGTCCTTTATACTTTCAATGATGCTGTTAAGGAACAACTTGCTCTCAATCAACTTCTCTTCCATAAGTTTGGATTCTGTGGTATCTTTTGTGAAACCTAAATAACGGGTGTCTGAAAGTTTGGTCGCAGTTACACGCCACCATCTTCTGCTTCCATCCTTTCTTAAGAAATTAAATTCAACATCAACATATCCTTCTTTGACGAGGGTTCCAAAGCTCTCAATAACTTTTTCATGATTGTCAGGAGGTATGAGGTCAATGAGATTCATAGAAAGGAGTTCCTCTTTTGAATATCCTGTTGTTTCACAGGCCGCTGTATTGACTTCAATATAATCTCCGTTTTCATCTGCAACAAAAACACCATCAGGAGCATTATCTATGTAACTCCTGAACTTCGCTTCACTTTTCTTAAGTGCATTTTCTGTGTTCTTCATTTCAGTAATATCGATTCCGGTAGCTGCTATATACCTGTCGTTCTCCTCCTCATCTTCATTCACGACGGCCCCCATCAACATAGGAAATTCGCTTCCGTCTTTATGGGTGTGCCATATCTGACGGTGTTTGTAATCAGAGTCTTCAATGAGTTTATTTCTAAATTTGTAGGCATCCTTCAGCTGTTTCTCATTGTGAAAAATAGAAATGTCCTTTCCAATTACTTCTTCAGGAGTGTAGCCATGAATGTTTGCAAAATAATCATTTATGTATGTGATATTGCTATCAAGATCAACAATGAGGTTACCGTAACCGGCACTATCAGCTATATTTTTAAATTTTTGAAGATCTTTCTGGGCTAATTTACGTTCGGTAATATCCAAACCTGAAGCGATTATACTTTCTACTTTTCCATTATTATCTTTTAGCACTGAGTTATGCCATTCGATTATTCGTTCTTCATTGTTGGAAGTGATTATCGGGTTTTCATAACCCTGTACAATTTCATTTTTGCCGGATTCGATACCATTTAAGACCTGCCTGACAGTTTCTTTGTATCCAGTAGGAATGAAATTATCAATCCAGTTTTTCCCGACAATTTCTTCTACAGGGTATCCAAGTAATTCGGAAGTCTTCTGGTTGGAGAAAGTAACGTTTCCTTGAGGGTCCAGCACGATAAAAATGACCTCTGCGGCATCCAGGCACTCATGGGTACGTTCTTTTTTCTGTCTTAATTCCTTTTCGATTGCCTTAAGTTCATTTTCACTTTTAATCCTTAAGATCAGGTTTCCTATCTGACCGGCAATGGATTCCAGAATTATTTTTGTATCTTCAGCAATTCCTTCAGGAGTAAAAGAAAAGATAACAAATGAAGCAATTACCTCTCCATTTTCTTTTTTTATGGGAATTATACCAATTGTCTTCATTTCTTTGAAATACATTTTGTCCTGAAGAATTCCTGCAACTTCTTCAGGTGGCATATAACGAATTTTATTTTCTCCAACGATCTTTGCCTGCAATGAATCTGCAGGGTAATGCTGGATATTTTTCAATATGTTTTCAGTAATGTCTCCCCCACAGGCTATGAGGTCTGCTCCACCATTTTTTGACCTGAGGTATATCGTTGTGGCATCAATATCTTTCAGGGAAAGAATATGTTTTGAGAGGGAATAAAAAGCAGTTTGTAAGTTATTTGATGAACCAAGTTCAATAGCAATATCCCTTTGGAGGGTTAGAAGCCTTTCCTTTTCCAATAGAAACATTCTCCTGTGTAAGATTAGTGATTTATAAGCATATAATGTTTTACATAACTATATTTTTAGTTATGTCATGTATATACAAAAAATTACATCAATTCTGATTTTTGATTATATTTATTAATATTATGAATATATAGATAAACATTGTTATTTTATCTCAATGAATACTTACAGAAGCGTTTCCAGCTACCTTTATGTAATCATGGCAACATCTAGTTGCCCTGTATATGACTATTGTTGTATTTGCTGAAAAAAACAAGGCTGCAGCCAAACTTGCTACTATTTTGAGCGGAGGAACAAGTACTAGGGAGCATGTGGCTGACCTGCCGGTGTATTCCTTTGTGGCTAAAGGAGAGGAATACAAAATAATTGGTCTTGCAGGGCACATCACGTCCTATGATTTTGATCCTGCTTACCGGGACTGGAAGGCGATTGATCCTGCGGTCCTGCTGACAGCTGATCCTATCAAAAATATAACCAAGAAAAACTATGAACGGGCTGTCAGGCAGCTTGCAAAACAAGCGGATTCCATTGTACTTGCTTGTGACTACGACCGGGAAGGGGAGAATATTGGTTTTGAGGCACGTGATATTGCTCTGCAGGTCAGGAAAGTGCCTGTAAAAAGGGCCCGGTTTTCTTCCCTGTCTGCAAGTGAGGTTGAAAAGGCCTTTAACAATCTCGTAGAACCGGATACCAACCTGGCCCTGTCCGCGGATACCCGACAGATACTTGACCTGAGAATGGGTGCGGCTTTCACCCGTTTCATGACCCTTGCTGTGAGAGAGAAGGCATACACAAAAAATATCCTGTCAATCGGTCCCTGTCAGACTCCAACCTGCGGTTTTGTATATGAAAGGGAAAAAGCCATCCGTGATTTTAAACCCGAGGATTTCTGGAAGATAGAAGCGGTTTTCCAGAAAGGTGCCAGTGAATTTGAAGGTGTGCACCGTAAGGGCAACATTCGGGATGTTGAACTTGCAAAACAGATATATGAAAAATTGCAGGGCACCAGAGAAGCGACTGTGTTTCGCCTCAATGTCAAAGAAAAACAGATCAATCCTCCTTATCCTCTAAATACGAATGAATTCCTCAAAAGGGCATCCAAATTCCTGGATATCAGTCCGGAAAAAGCCCTGGAAATAGCAGAGCAGCTTTACCTGGCTGGCTTTATCAGTTATCCCAGGACAGAAACAAACCGCTATCCTGAGGATCATGACTTCCAATCTATGCTTAAATACCTTCTCAGGATAGGTGAATACGCCTCCTTTGCAGAAAATTTACTCAAAACGACAGTATCTCCCCGTAATGGGAAAAAGGACGGCCATGATCACCCGCCTATCCATCCTATAAAAGCAGTTTCCGAAAAACAGATCAAAAATGCAGTTAAACTGGATAATTCCTGGAAAGTATATGACCTGATTGTCCGTCATTTTCTTGCCAATCTTATGGATCCTGCCCTCTTTGAAAAAACTCACATGGAAGTGCATGTGAAGGATGAACCTTTTGATTGTAAGGGGTCGGTTATGAAATCCCAGGGATGGAAACAGGTCTATCCGTTTGAGGTATCAAAAGAAAAACTCCTCCCTGCTGCAGCAGAAGGGGACAAGGTGGTTGTAAACAAACTCACAAACACCAAATCTCAGACCACACCTCCCAAACGTCTAACTGAAGCCGAACTTCTGACACTTATGGATAAGCATGGGATTGGAACCAAGGCAACAGCCCCCTCACACATTGAAACAAACAAGAAAAGAGGCTATTTTGAGATTAAGGGCAAGACCATTTCCATGCTGGATACTGGCTTTAATCTCATGGATGCACTGGGAGTTTCAGTACCTGTATTGATACAACCTGAAATCAGGGCAAAAATTGAAGGGTTGATAGAGGATGTTGAAAGGGGAAATAAATCCTTTGACGAAGCCATCAATGAAGGTACTACCCTTATACAGAAAATGTATACACGGCTCAAGTCCGGTAAAGGCGATATTGTGCTGCGTATCGCAGGCTCTATAAGAGATGAAAAACTGGCTGAAGATAAGAATAATCACATTGGCAAATGTGATAAATGTGGCAGGACGCTGAGCATTATACGTACGGATAAGGGTCGTTTTGTAGGTTGCAGCGGCTATCCGGATTGTCGCAATACATATCCTCTTCCCCGAAAGGGTTCCCTGGATGTAATGCGCTCCCGGGAGTGCAAAAAGGGTGGATTTGCCGTACTCAAGGTCGGTGGTGGGAAATATTACTGGAGTGTTGGGGTTGGTCCATGTTTTAATTGTGAAAACCAAAAATTATGCTTCCCGCCTACTGTGATAGGCAAATGTCCAACCTGTGGCTGTGACATGATATTGATTGAGACCAAAAATTCGAAATTCCTGGGTTGTGCACGACGCTGTGGTTTTACGTGTTCATATCCTCAAAAGGGTCGTGTTACACTGCGTGATGAGACCTGTGAAGAATGTGGATGGAAAATAGTCAGGGTAAAGGAACCCAAGAAAGACGGTCGGCACTATTGCATTAACCCCAAATGCAATCAAAAATTCAAGAATCTGCTCTGAGGTTATATTATGTGTCCCAAAGGGACCTACTGCCTTATACTGAAAACGGGTGGCTGTACGGTTAGTGTAGGCAGTCTCAAATCCATCATATTTGAAGCAGGTTATTATGTATATGTGGGATCTGCACTGGGCCCCGGCGGACTCAAACGTATGTATCGCCACCAAAAGCTTGCCCGACAAAAGGACAAAAATCCCAGGTGGCATATTGATTATTTACTTGTCCATCCGGATTTTGAGTTCGTTGATGTTGTTTACACCTGCTCTGAAAAACATATCGAATGTGGCATTGCTGAAAATCTGCAGGGTGATTATGTGTCAAAATTTGGTTGTTCAGATTGTTTCTGTCAATCCCATCTTTTCCACAGGTTGACCTATCCTGTAAATGAAATACAAGCAGCAATCGAAGATATCGGGCAATATCCAAAAAAATTGAGTGAAAATGATGATTCCTGAGAATCACCATTCATTCTCAAAATCATCCCTGTATGTGATTTCTGCCAGGGATTTCCTTGTGGATGACCTTTCTTCATCTGTCGGATGGCCTATTGCGATAACTGCCATAAGTTCCATATCTGCCGGTGCTTTGAGAATTGAGTTCACTTTCTCATCCTGATTGAGTATTTCTCCCAACCAGACAGCACCCAGGCCAAGGTCATTGCATGCAAGGAGCATGTTCTCTATCGAAGCACCTATGGACTGGATGTCTTTGGTACGATTGTATCCGCTTTCCTTATCAAAATAGAAAGCAACAAGCACTTTTGCCCCTTTCACAGTGTCACTGTAATGGGTGTAACTGGCTAGTTGCTCGATAGTATCTTCCCTGCGAATCACCACAAACTTCCAGGGCTGGTTATTGAGTCCTGAAGGAGCCCAGCGGGCACATTCTAACAGAGTTGTGATGGTCTCATCATCCACATCCTTTTCCGTAAAACGGCGTACACTTCTGCGGTTGTAGATATTATCTAAGGTGTTCATGTTTTCCTCCAAAAAAGGAAATAAAAAAGAGAGAAAAGAGGTTATTTTTCGTTGAGTTCACTGTTAAGCCAGGGCATCATGGCACGCAGTTTCCTGCCTACTTCTTCAACCGGGTGTTCCCTATCCTGACGTTCCATTGCTTTGAGGACAGGATTGTTGGCCTTATTTTCCAGTACGAAATCTTTTGCAAATTCGCCATTCTGGATGCGCTCCAGGGCTTCATACATTGCCAGTCTGGATTCATCGTTGATGACCTTGGGTCCCACTGTCATTCCGCCGTATTCTGCTGTGTTGGAGACGGAGTACCACATTTTTTCCAGTCCGCCTTCGTGAATAAGATCAACTATAAGTTTAACTTCGTGCAGTGTCTCGAAATAGGCCATTTCAGGCTTGTAACCCGCTTCCACAAGTACCTCAAAGGAATTCTTGATCAGGGAAGCAACACCGCCACAGAGGTCCACCTGTTCACCGAAAAGGTCGGTCTCGGTTTCCTCACGGAAAGTTGTTTCGATTACGCCCGCACGGGTACATCCTACACCCCGGGCATGGGCAAGGGCCAGTTTCTTTGCATTGCCTGTAGCATCCTGATAGATCGCGATCAGACCTGGCACACCGGCATTGTCCATGTAGGTCCTCCTTACCAGATGGCCCGGACTCTTTGGAGCAACCATGTAGACATCAACATCTGCTGGGGGAACGATCTGGTTGTAGTGGATGTTGAATCCATGGGAGAAGACAAGTGCATTACCTCCTTCAAGTCCCGGTTCTATTTTGTCTTTGTATACATCAGCCTGTACTTCATCGGGCATGAGAATCTGGATTATGTCGGCTTCCCTTGCAGCATCTTCAACAGACATGACCTTCAGACCATCTTCTTCTGCCTGTTTCCATCGTCTGCTGCCAACCCTCAGACCAACCACTACATCAAGACCGGAGTCATGAAGGTTCTGTGCCTGAGCATGTCCCTGGCTTCCATAACCGATAACTGCAATCTTCTTGCTATCCATCACTGAAAAATCAGCATCTTCATCGTAATATAGATCTACCATTTATTTCAATCTCCTGTTAAATATTATAATTATGAACTTTTTGGGCCCCTTGTCAGGGCAATTCTTCCTGTACGGACAAGTTCCTTAATTCCGAAGGGTTTGAGTAGTTTTTCTATAGCTGCAATTTTTTCTTCATCACCGGTAACTTCAATGATAATGGATTTTGAAGCCACGTCAACAATACGTGCACGAAAGATATCAACTATCTGGATTATCTCAGCCCTCGTATCCTTATCGGATTTAACCTTGATAAGAGCCAGTTCCCTTTCCACTGATTCGTCAGCACCAAGATCTGTAACACGAATCACATCGATCAGTTTATTCAGTTGTTTGCTAACCTGTTCTACGACATGGTCATCCCCGCGGACTACCAGGGTCATTCTGGAGATGTTAGGATCTTCAGTAACTCCTACTGCAAGACTATCGATATTATATCCGCGTCTTGCAAAGAGCCCTGCCACTCTTGACAGCACTCCAAACTTATTCTCTACCAGAACTGCAAGTGTGTGTCTCATTCTTTCCTCTCCAGATCAAGTATTTCATTGATAGGTGCACCTGCAGGCACCATTGGTGATACGTTTTCCTCACATTCTACAATAAAGTCTATAATTACCGGTTTATCGGAGTCCATCGCTTTTTCAAGGGCCGGTTTTACCTCGGAAGGCTTCTCAACCCTAATACCAACCGCACCATAAGCTTGGGCCAGTTTCACGAAATCCACACTGTCCCGGATGCAGGTATGTGAATAACGCTTTTCAAAGAATAATTCCTGCCACTGCCTGACCATTCCCAGATAACCGTTGTTCATTATGGCTACGATGACCGGAATGTCATTCTGGACAGCAGTTGCGATTTCCTGTGAATTCATCTGGAATGAACCATCGCCTGCAATATTGAATACAACTCTATCCGGCTTTCCGACCTTGGCACCGATTGCTGCAGGATAGCCGTATCCCATTGTCCCAAGTCCCCCGGATGTGATGAAACTGCGAGGCTGGCTAAATTTATAATACTGGGCTGCCCACATCTGGTGCTGGCCGACTTCAGTAACTATGATGGCATCTTTGCATGCCTGGTAGATCTGTTCAATAATGTACTGGGGTTTAAGCCCGTCCTGTTCACCAACATAGTGCAGCGGATAGGATTTTTTCCAGCCCTCTATCCTCTCAAGCCACTCTTTCCTGGTTTCTTGTTCAACAGGTTTTACATATTTGTTAAGGGAAGATAAGATGTTCTTTGCGTCTCCGACAATCGGTATATCCACCTTTATGTTCTTGGAAATCTCGGCAGGATCAATGTCAATGTGCAGGATTTTTGCGTTGGATGCAAAGGATGCAAGTTTACCCGTCACACGGTCGTCAAATCTTGCGCCGACTGCTATGAGAAGATCACATTCCTGTATTGCGTAGTTGGCATATTTAGTTCCGTGCATACCGGGCATTCCTATGTACAGGGGGTGCTGTGTAGGGAAACCTCCTATTCCGGTAAGGGTAGTGGTAACGGGTGTCTGTATATGTTCGGCAAACTGCAGTAGTTCTTCACTGGCATTGGATCCCAGTATTCCACCGCCTGCATATATCAAAGGTCGATGGGCATTTTCAATTGCAGATGCAGCCCGCTTTACCTGCTGGAGGTTACCCTTGTAGGTTGGTTTGT
This sequence comes from Methanohalophilus sp., assembly GCA_048619255.1. Lineage (GTDB taxonomy): Archaea > Halobacteriota > Methanosarcinia > Methanosarcinales > Methanosarcinaceae > Methanohalophilus. The sequence goes on from JBMCCK010000002.1 coordinate 15,950, forward strand.
ACCCTTTAAGGTCCACTTTGTCCGGATAGGAAAATTCGATTACCTCGGTTGTGATATCCTTGGGCAGGTCTATCAAAACAGGTCCGGGCCTTCCTGTTGATGCAATGTGGAAAGCCTCCTTGATTATACGGGGCAAATCCTTTGCATCCTGCACAAGATAGTTGTGCTTGGTGATTGGCATTGTGATACCGGTGATATTTGCTTCCTGGAACGCATCGTTACCTATCATTGAACGGGGAACCTGTCCTGTGAGTGCGACCATTGGTATAGAATCCATGTAGGCATTTGCAATACCGGTTACAAGGTTGGTGGCACCGGGTCCTGAGGTTGCAAGACAGACACCGACTTTGCCAGTGGCCCTAGCGTACCCTTCGGCGGCATGGGCTGCTGCCTGTTCATGCCTGACAAGGACATGCCTGAGATCTGATTTGTATATCTCATCATATATTTGAAGAAGGGCACCTCCGGGATAACCGAAGATAACCTCCACATTTTCTTCATAGAGGCACTCGATGATCGCGCGGGCACCTGTCATCTTCCTGGTATTTTCACTCATTATATCCCTTCGTTTTCTTCTCTTGGTTATAACTTCAATTCATTAGCTGGTTTATTGCATTTATCACAGCCTCAACGGATGCTGTGATTATATCTGTACGGGCACCCCTGGAGGAAACCATTTTTCCGTCCTTGGAAAGTTTAACACGCACTTCCACCAGAGCATCAGTACCGCCGGTAATAGCATCAACGTGATACTCTTCCAGCTGGATATCACCGATACCCGATACGGCCTTACGGATTCCTTTTACGACTGCATCAACGGGGCCATCCCCGATATCGGCCTCGACGACTTCCTCGCCATCCACGGTTATCCTTACCGAGGCTGTGGGCATTACCTGATTGCCGGATACGATAGTGAAATCTTTGAGTTTGACCCGGGAATCCCTGTAAATATTCAGTACAGTATCGGCAATTGTCTGCAAATCGGAATCTGTGACATGTTTTCCATGGTCGCCGATTTCCTTGACTCTGTTGAGAATCTCATTGAGCTGGGAATCGTCTACTTCAAGTCCCAGTTCTTTCAATGCCAGGGTTACTGAACTTTTGCCGGCGTGTTTGCCCAGCACTATTTTTCTTTCCCTGCCCAGTACCTCGGGTTTCAGGGGCTCATAGGTCGAAGTGTCTGCCAGGAGTCCGTGTACATGAATACCTGCTTCATGGGTAAATGCATTGCCTCCTACAAGCGATTTGTTGATCGCCACAGGTATGCCGGTCAAGCGGCTGACCAGTCTGGATGTCTTATAAAGTTCTTCTGATTTTATACCGGTCCTGTGATCATAAAGCCATTCCAGGATCATCACAACTTCTTCCAGTGAGGTATTCCCGGCCCTTTCACCTATCCCGTTTATGGTCATATGGGCTTCCCCGGCTCCGGCTCTCAGGGCAGCTACGGTATTGGCCACCGATAGTCCGAAATCGTCATGACAGTGAATGCTTACCGGTACACTGCATGCGCTGGAAAGTTCGCTGAAAATATTTTCCGTTTTTTCGGGAACCAGCATTCCCACAGTATCACAATAGCATAACCTGTCGGCTCCGGCATCGATCCCATCCTGATAGAGGCTCTTCAGGAAATCAAAATCTGCTCTTGATGCATCTTCTCCGCTGAATTCAACAATCAAGCCGTGGTCTTTT
>JBMCCK010000003.1:0-17244 GCA_048619255.1 Methanohalophilus sp.
CCCGCCAGAAGATTATCTGATAAAGTGGTTTTACCATGATCAATGTGTGCTACAATACCGATATTTCGAATCATATCGGGATTACTCATAAGCGCTTTTACACGCTCTACCATTTTTTTCCTTCGTCCCATAACTACAACCTACGCAGTAATTCACTATAATATTAGATTAACGTGCAGCCTTTGCGACCCTTTCTTTTGCATCTTTTCTGTTCACAGAGAAGCACTTTGCATCTCCGTTTGATGCTGCTATAAGTTCTGTTGCAAGGCAGCTGGCAAATGAACGTTTGGATTTGAAAGCCGTCTGCTTGGTACCCATAGCAATGTACCTCAGTGCAGAGTCAACCCTTCTCTGAGGTGCGGTGTCCACCGCTTTTGGTACAGAGATTCCACCGTATTTAAGACGTACTACCTCTTCCCTTGGACCGGTATGAGAAATTGCCTCAACAAGTACCTGAACAGGATTTTTGTCAGTTTTTGAATGGATAATATCAAAAGCTTCCTTTACAGCAGTCATTGTGCACTGCTTTTTACCTGTATTCTCCTCCCCGCGCATCAGATTGGTAATAAGCCTTTCAACGATTGAAAGATCAGACTTATTGAACTGCTGTCTTGCGTGCCTGCCACCCGTATTGGGGATTGCAATTGGATCGACATTCACATACCTTCTGAGACCGGGATCGGCAACTTCAACCTCAGTCATATCCCATTTACCGAATAATTTATTCATAAGAATTATCTCCTTGGCTTCTCCTTTTTGCCGATGACCATCTCATTCAAACTAACGTTATTAACAGCTGTGACCTTAAAGCGCACACCGGGAATATCACCCTTTGCACCACCCATGCGTCCACCGATTCTTTCCACTGTTATTTCGTCATGTTCATCAATGAAATTGATGGCACCGTCTCCGGGACAGAAAGCAGTCGCCTGCCTACCGTTCTTAATCAGTTGAATCCTTACACATTTCCTGATAGCAGAGTTGGGCTGTTTGGCCTCAATACCTACCTTTTCCAGCACAATACCGCGCCCTTGGGGAGCTCCTGATAAAGGGTCAGACTTTACATTCAATCCAAGGGTTCGCCTGCTGTAGCGAGTATCTTTCCACCTTGCATTTTTACGTGCCGCTTTAAGTTTATGAGCTGCATATTTTCCATTTGTCATTTATTATCCTCCAATATATGAGTTGAATATTTGAAACCCGGATTATTGTAATATTAAATCTTCGATATCATGATGACGGTTTACAATCCTTTTTATCTTATCAATATTTCGACCGCTTTTCCCGATGGCCAGACCTTTATTCATACTGGAAACCTCAACATAGGCAACCTTTTTATCGTTTTTATCGCTGATTTCTACAGATTTTGTAGGAATCGTGCCAAATGCGTTCTTGATGAAGGTTACCGGATCATCGGAATACTCTATTAAATCCACGTGTTTGTCGACTGCTTTTTTGAAGCGGTTAATATTATCTCCATGCTTCCCGATTGCAGCACCCATATCGCCATTGTTGACCACGCAGATAATTCGATCATCGTCTATAAGACAATCCTTAATAGGCGCCCCGGTCATACTTTCAAACAGGGCTATATATCTGATAGCATCTGTTGAAAGTTTGATATCACTCAAAAATAAAACACCCTCTATTTTAAACTAATCCTATAATATCAGATTCACCAGCATCAACGATTGCCATGGCGGTGATAGTGTACGGTTTACCACAAACAGTGCCAAGATCCATACTTGAACCTGCGTATTTAAGTACTGGTAAATCTGTTTCCTCGATCTTTTCCCTGATGTATGCCGGGCAGTTTGCAGAAACTACTACCATTTTTGCATCTCCGTTTGTAGCTACATCAATGGTCCTGTTTGCCCCGACCACAACATCTCCTGTCCTAATGACTTTCAGCAATGCCTTATCAACATTAATATCCATATAGATCAACCCTTTTGAATTTTAAGATTGGTACTTTAATACCTGATTCCTTATATCTAGTTTCTGGTTATAGCTTCATCCCTGTAGAGGATTTCTGGAAACGAGATGAACATCACCTGTTCCGAGTTTGATTGGCTGGCCGACAATAATATTCTCAGTAACACCACTCAATTCATCAACCTCTCCACGCAAACCTGCATCAAGCAAATGATTTACAGTTACTTCGAAAGCTGCACGTGCAAACACACTTGCTTTTTCACCGGATATTCCATGACGACCTATCTGTTTTACTTCGCCATCACAGGACATTATATCCGCCACCAGCATAATATGCCTCACATCAACTTCAAGACCCTGTTCACGCAGGGTATCTGTGGCCTCTTTGATTATTGCATTTCTTGCAGCTTCGATTCCAAAGACCTCATAGATTTCACCGATGTTATTGGTGCTTGTCCTTGTGGGATCTATACCATCAATTTCAAGAACTTTCTTGAGTTCGGAACCTTCCGTATAGAGCCTATATTCACCATCCTCTTTTCTGACAACTACTCTCTTGATACCATCAATACCTTTCAATGTAATGGTATTGATCTTCTTTGCAAGCTGTAATAGCTCACGATAAGAGGGTTCTTTCAGTTTTATAAGAAGCTGGTTGGAAACTTCACTGGCCTGAACAACGGAAACACCAAGACCATGCTCAAGTTTATCCATTACCGATTCAATACCTACTTCCCTTTTATTCATAGCCTTTTCATTCAAATCAATAACAAGCTGCATGTTAGAAAGATCAGTTGTGACATCGGCAAGATGCTCGACATGTGTAGCTTCAATCATCCAGGCAATCTTGTTTGCAAAATCCCTGTCTTCGAGATACTCTTTGTCAAGATGAACGGTCATCATTGGTGTACTGGGACGTTTACGTGCATCAACAATCTCAATCAATCTGGGCAAACCCAGTGTAACATTGATCTCAGCCACACCAGCATAGTGGAAAGTACGCATTGTCATTTGTGTACCCGGCTCACCAATCGATTGTGCAGAAATAACACCTACAGCTTCACAGGGTTCCACGCAGGATTTATCATAAGTTTCCAGGAGTTTTTCAATGATCTCCCCCATCTGTTTCTTATTTACACCTGCTTTCACCGAATCACTAATAAGAGTCTGCTTTACATCACTGGGAAGAGGTAAGTCTTTGACCATACCTTCAATTGTTGCTTCTTGAAGTACCATTTATTTCACCTCCTTACCAGTAACAGAACTTACTATGTTATGTACCGTATCCTCACTGTTATAATCGCTCTTGGTGGAATCTATACCATCCTCTCCGTACTTAAATTGTACAATAACACCACGTGTTTCACGTACCGATCGATCATATTGTACTTCGAGGTCCTGAAGAGCGTTTACAAGACGACGCTGTAGATAACCGGACTGTGATGTACGCACCGCAGTATCAACAAGACCTTCCCTACCTCCCACTGCATGGAAGAAGTATTCAGTAGGGTTTAAGCCGCTCTTATAACTGGACTTTACGAAACCATGTGCATCAGCACCAAGGTCACCTCTATCAAAGTGTGGCAGTGTACGGCCTTCATAGCCTCTCCTGATACGTTCACCACGCACAGCCTGCTGACCCACACATGCTGCCATCTGTGTTAGGTTCAGCATAGAACCACGGGCACCGGATTTTGCCATAATCACAGCAGAATTTTCCAGACCCAGATGGTTTCCTGCAATGGTACCGGTATGGTCCCTTGCCTTACCCAGAGACTGCATGATCTTAAGCTCGATGGTTTCAGCGAGAGTTCGACCCGGCAGGGGTTCAAGTTCTTTTGCTTCATAAGCTTGAATAAGTTCTGCAACTTCGTTTTCAGCACGTTCAAGTTCCTCATCGATATTCAGTCTTGCTTCACGAGGAATGTCCTCATCACTGATACCAAAACTAAGGCCAGTACGCATCACACCACGAATCGCAAGTCTGGTCATATCATCCACAAACCGAGCAGCCTCAGTTGAACCATATCTTTTCACAATGGAGTCAAGTATCTTGCCCTTAAAAGCACCAATTGCTTTCTCATCGATAGTTCCGGCCACCAGTTCACCATTTTCAACCACCACATAAGAATCATACTCACAATCCCTGCCCTTGCATACATCACACTTGAAACACACATTAGCTTTAAATTCAAGATTGAGATCATTTGGAAGAATCTGGCTGAAAATCTGTTTACCCGTCCAGAAAGGATCCCCTGCATCATTATAACCTGCAGGCTCCGGAAGTTCACGTACTTCTGATTTACGTAAAAGTTCCAGAGCATCGTTCTTACTGATCATCTTTTCATTACGCGTCAGCAGGAACATACCTGAAATATGGTCATGAATACCACCTATGATAGGACCGCCAAAACGAGGAGACAGGATGTTTTCCTGCACCTGCATCAAAATGCTTGCTTCTGCACGGGATTCTTCCGTCTGCAGAACGTGCATATTCATCTCATCGCCGTCAAAGTCCGCATTGTAAGGAGGACAAACAGCTGGATTAAGCTTGAACGTCTTATTTGGCAAAACCTTAACCTTATGTGCCATTATACTCATTTTATGAAGAGAAGGCTGCCTGTTAAAGAGAACAATATCCCCATCCTGCATCTGCCTTTCAACTGTCCAACCAGGTTCAAGTTTTTCAGCAAGTTCTTCCTTGTTGGCTTCAGTGATCTTGAGCCTGCGACCATCTTCACGGAATACATAATTAGCACCAGGATGGGTTTCTCCGCCTCTTGCAACATATGCACGCATCATTTCAAGGTTTCTGGAGATAATCCTTACAGGAATTGTCATTTGCTTAGCAATTGCATAGGGTACACCCACCTCATTGATACTAAGGTTGGGATCCGGAGATACAACTGTACGTGCAGAGAAATTCACACGTTTACCGGAAAGACTTCCCCTGAAACGACCTTCCTTTCCTTTAAGACGCTGTGTAAGAGTCTTTAGAGGCCGACCAGACCTGTGCCTTGCAGGAGGAACACCTGATACTTCGTTGTCAAAGAACGTAGTAAGGTGATACTGCAACAATTCCCATAGATCCTCTATAATAAGTTGTGGTGCACCTGCATCACGGTTTTCCTGAAAACGCTGGTTTATACGAATAATATCCACAAGTTTGTGAGTTAAATCATCTTCACTACGCTGACCTGATTCCAGGGTAATGGAAGGACGAACCGTTACAGGAGGAACTGCAAGCACTGTAAGAACCATCCATTCAGGTCTTGCAGAAACAGGATCCATACCCATGACCTTTAGGTCATCATCGGGGATATGTTCAAGGCGATCACGGATTTCAGTCGGTGTCAGCTTGTAATCATTCTCTATATAATCCGAGGGTTTTTCGAATTTTATCTCAAGTTGTTCTTCACCACAATAAGGGCAAATCTTGGTCTTTCGTGCTTCTTTGAATACGTTATTGATCAGATCATCAGGCAAATGACTCATTACATCCAGTTTAGCAAACTGATTAAGATAGGCCTTCTTCTGTTTGTCCTCAAGAAGAAGATGGCTGCAGTTACGACAGGTAGACCGAAGTACTTTTCTTATTATCTTATTAAATCCTACATGAAGTACAGGTGCCACAAGTTCAATATGACCGAAGTGGCCCGGGCATTCACCGGCCCTACCTCCACAAGTCTTGCACCTCAAACCCGGGTCTATAACACCCAATCTCAAGTCCATTAAACCCATGTCAATTGGATAACCATCGTCATCATATGTGTCAGCAGTAATAATAGAAGTAACACTCATTTTACGGATTTCCCGTGGAGACAGGAGACCGAATCTGATTGCACCAATTCTCTGGGGAATAGAGGGTATAGTATTATCCATTGATATCACCATCACACAGCATCATCAAGTCTTAGCCTCGGAGCTACTCCAAGGGATTTGATTTCATCCAGCAAAAGCTTGAATGCATAGCTCATTTCTACACGGTGGATGTCCGTTTCCGATCCACAGTTTGAACAGTACCTCACATTACGCCTGCGGTCAAAAGTCGCAATCATACCACAATTGCTACAGACAAGCTCTTCGACCTTATCAGATTCATCAAGCAACCTTTCCTTAAGGGTCATCGCCGCACCATGACCAATAAGTACATCCCTTTCCATTTCACCAAACCGCAGACCACCTTCACGTGCACGTCCTTCGGTTGGCTGGCGGGTGAGAACCTGAACTGGACCACGGGACCTTGCATGCATCTTGGATGCTACCATGTGGTGCAGTTTCTGATAAAGGATAACACCAACAAATATATCGGCCTGGACCTTTTTACCGGTCACACCATCATAAAAGACTTCTTTGCCAGTGTGCGAAAAGCCATGTTTCTGTAAACCTGCACGCAGATCATCTTCTTTTTCTCCGGAAAAAGCAGTTGCATTGATACGTCTTCCTTCTACAGATCCTACTTTACCACCAATCATCTCCAGAACATGTGCAACTGTCATACGTGAAGGGATTGCATGAGGATTGATTACCAAATCCGGAACCATTCCGGATTCTGTGAAAGGCATATCGTGATATGGAACTATAAGTCCGATTACTCCTTTCTGACCGTGCCTTGAAGCAAATTTGTCACCAATCTCAGGAATCCTCTGATCCCTGACCTTTACCTTGGTGAGCCTGGTACCGTTAATGGATTCTGTAAGCAGGACAGTATCAACCACACCCCTTTCATTGGAACGCATGGTGATTGCACTTTCCCTTCTCTGTTCTACGGTAATACCGAAATCCGTTTGTTCTTCAAGGAAACGCGGAGGACTGGTCTTACCAATCAATACTGAATTAGGCCCAACTGTGGTCTCCGGATTGACAAGCCCGTCAACATCCAAGTTTGCATAGGCTTCCGCACTACGTGCACCCCTATATTCCGAATCGGGAATCTCAAATTTATCTTCCTGCCCACCAGGATAACGACGTTCTTCGCCCTCAAAGGTCCTGAGGAAGTGGCTTCTACCAAGTCCCCTTTCAATGGATCCTTTGTTGAAAACCAGTGCATCTTCAATATTGTAACCTTCATAAGACATTACAGCCACAACGAAGTTCTGACCCGCAGGCCTTTCATCAAAGTGAATTGATTCGCATGTCTGCGTGCGTGTGAGTGCTTTCTGGGGGTAATGTAATACATGTGCACGAGTATCGGGCCTGAGTTTCAGGTTAGAAGTGGACACACCAATACATTGTTTGATCATAGCCGAACCCATGGTAATCCTGGGGGACGCATTATGTTCCGTATAAGGGACCATACCTGCACAAATACCCAGAATCAGAGAAGGATCTATTTAAAGGTGGGTGTGTTTGGGAGTGATGTCACTCTCATAGAGAGCCACATATGCATTTTCTTCTTCTTCGGCATCCAGGTATTCAATACGACCCTGCCTAATGAGATCTGCACTCGTCAAATCTCCGCTCTTGAGTTTATCAATATGCTCTTCAGTAACAAGAGGCAAGCCGTTTTCCACTACTACAAGTGCCCTTCTTGCCCTACCAGTATCGGAATTAATGATTACTTCATGAATATCTTCATAAAGGGCTACATTTACCTGTCTGGAAAGCATACCGGCCCTTCTTTGCTTGCGAATATCCTCCACAAGATTGACAGGATCAGGATGTGTCCCTATTAATTCACCATTCAGGAATACTTTGGCATCAGTCACCAAGAATCACCCCCCCATTCCCGAGAGATTTTTTATCACTATCATCAGTAATATCCTGATAACCAGGGGATTTAATCAAATCATCTACTGGCATTTCATGTTCCTCTACATCAGTTCCTAGCTCATTGGAATACTTAAGGATCTTTTCAGGCACATGAAGCTGCGCCGGTGCCACACCAAGACCATAAAGCACATTTTTCACTTTATCGAAATCATCAGCCCCTGTGGAAAGTTCCACCATCTGGGCAAAATTTTTCACCAAACCACAATTGGGACCTTCTGGTGTTTCTGAAGGGCACAATCTGCCCCACTGAGTAGAGTGCAGATCACGGGCTTCAAAGTGAGGTTGTGCCCTGGAGAGCGGAGATATTACTCGCCTCAGGTGGGAAAGTGTAGAAATATAATCAGTACGATCAAGCAACTGGGATACACCACTCCTTCCTCCAACCCAATTACCTGTTGCAAGTGGATGCTGTAGACGGTCTGTAAGGACATCTGCCCTGACCAATGTGGAAACATTCAATTCCCTGTTCCTCATGTTTGCTCTTTCAAGCTGGTATTTGACATCACGTGTCAGCCGGTTGAAAGCCACCCTGAAAAGATCTTCCAGCAGGTCACCTGTTAGTTTCAGGCGCTTGTTGGAATAGTGATCCTTATCATCCGCACTACGACGGTCAAGAGCCAGTTCAAAACATGATTCAGCCATGCGACCCAGGAAATGGGCTTTTGCCACCCTGTCCTCCGGTTCATTGCCAAGATGAGGAAGCAGATACCTGTCAATAACATAATTTGCCCTTTTGACCTGATATTCGCTTGCCTGGCCGGAGGCCACCCTCATACCAATCTTCTCAACCGCTTCTTCTACTGTATCTACTTCTGACTCTTCGAGGTTTTCGAACATGAACTTCATTATTTCCGTGTCTGTTGAAACCGTCTTGACGACATCTTCATCTGTTTCAATACCAAGAGCCCTGAGAAGAGTGATGAAATTAATTCTTCCGGAGATGGAGGGGAAAGAAACTTCTAGCAGGGCTTTCCTGCCTCTTTCAACAACCACAAGTGCCCTGTAGCCTCTGCGTTGGGAGAAAACTTTTGCAACTTCTATGCGATCCCCATAACGCTCTCCAATTTCGGCCAGAATCTTGTTGGGTGCAAGATCCTCAAGAGTCATAACTACTCTTTCGGTACCATTAACGATAAAGTAGCCCCCTGGATCAAGCGGATCCTCACCGTGTTCGATCATTTCCTCATCATCGATTCCAACAAGATTACATATCTCGGATTTGATCATAACCGGTAATTGTCCAATTTTGGCTTCCCTTGGTTCGGATTCTTCTCCACCTTTGACCACGGACATTTCGAGGAAAAGAGGAGCAGAATAAGAAAGGTTTCGGAGTCTGGCCTCATTGGGGTAGAGGTTTTCAATTGCACCATCTGCCTCCTTGACAACCGGTTTTTCAACTCTGATGCGGCCTAACTTGACGTATATATCCTCAATGTCAGTCTCGATGAGATGTTGTTCATCGATAACTTTCTGAAGACCGCTGTTTAAGAACTTGTTATATGAATCGATATGGTGTTGTACGATTTTATCCCTTGTAAAATAGGCTTCCGACAGAAAACTGGTATCCAAAGCGATGCTAGCACCTTCTTTTAAGTTAATATAGAATATTCAGGCAAACAACGTAGTGCATGCGAATGTAAGCGTAAGAACAAAATCAATGAACGGGACAGAACCCGGCGAATATGAGTTATGCATGTCATTCAATTACATACCGATAATAGGGGGCCTCTCCTGCAGTCTGGCTTTTGCGGGTAATTTTTACTACGTCTCCCACTTCAGCACCAATTTCTTTAATAACAGGATCTTCTATCTTGATTTTAGGTAGCTGTTCCCTACCAATATTATACTCTTTAAGAACAGATTTTATTTCATCCTCATCAATAATTTCATGACGGGGAATGAATTCATGATCAAGCAGGCTGAACTTACTCAAATAATATCCTCCTAAAAAATCTGCAGGTAAATGTTTCCCATAATTTTGTGACGGGCTCGTAGGGATTTGAACCCTAGACCGTCTGGTTAAAAGCCAGACGCTCTGCCTGACTAAGCTACGAGCCCACAATGTTTGCCGCATACACCATTCATGCCACCCTTAGGCAGCGCCAATACATGAGTGGCATTGTATATAAGGTTTATTGTAGAGGGCACTTCTACCGAAAATCAAATGCCTCTAAGACATAAAAATGAACCATAATTGCGGAAAATAAAGAAGCAATAGAACACTACTACAAACAAGGTATATATAGCATCATTTTCCGACTTTACAAAGTTAGATGTTTATGTTCCACATTCCCAGCCACCCATATATTCTGCCTGTTTGGGAGAATACGAGTCTATTTCGACACCAAGAGATTCCAGTTTCAGCCTGGCCACACGCATATCCAGATCATGAGGTACTGCATGCACCCCTACATCAAGTTTATTCTCGGCAATATAACGCGCACATTGGGCCTGGTTAGCAAAACTCATATCCATCACTTCAGCCGGATGACCATCACCTGCAGCAAGATTTACCAGCCTGCCATCAGCAAGAACATTAAGGTGTTTACCGCCTACCGTATATTCTTTGATATTTTTCCTGACATTCTTTACTGAAGAAGACAATGCAACAAGATCTTCCAGATTTATTTCCACATTGAAGTGTCCGGAATTGGCAAGTATGGCACCATCTTTCATCACCTCAAAATGATCCCTGTTCAGTACATCAGTATTTCCAGTGGTCATCACAAAGATATCGCCATAAAGAGCAGCCTTTTGCATAGGCATGACCCTGAAGCCATCCATTTTTGCTTCAAGAGCACGTATCGGATCCACTTCAGTCACAATGAGATTTGCACCCAGACCTGAAGCCCGCATGGCAGCACCGCGACCACACCAGCCATAGCCACCAATGACAACGGTCTTACCCGCCACTAGCAGGTTGGTAGTCCTCATGATCGCATCCCAGGAAGATTGCCCTGTACCATAACGGTTATCAAAAAGGAATTTTGTCATAGCATCATTTACGGCAATTACCGGCATCCTCAGGGCATCTTCCGCTTCCATTGCCTTGAGACGATGGATCCCTGTGGTAGTTTCCTCACACCCGCCCCGTATTGAATCAAGAAGTTCGGTCCTTTCCGTATGAAGTTTAAAAATCAGATCCGCACCGTCATCGATGGTTATATCCGGATCAATATCAAGTACTCTGTCAATAGAGCCGTAATATTCCTTGCTGGAACAATCATATTTTGCAAAACAATCGATATTATCCTTCGTATCCAGAGCCATCGCCACATCATTCTGCGTACTCAGAGGATTGCAACCGGTAATAGCAATCTCGGCGCCTCCTGCAGCAAGGGTTTCTACCAACACAGCGGTCTTTGCCTCTACATGAAGTGCCATTGCTATCCTGTGACCTTTCAGAGGTTTTTCATCTTCGAATTCCTTCCTGATAATTGAAAGAACAGGCATATGATTCCTGGCCCACTCAATTTTTTGTTCACCAGATTCAATAGTTTCCTTATCGATCATACAATACCTCATTTGATAATGACTCTATAGAAAAACTACTTACAATTTCTAATTCTCCACAATCACACACAATGGAAAATACAGACAATGTTTGGAAAAAACAAAAACTGATGAATGAATATGTTTTGTCTGTAAAATACTTAAACCTTATTAATGCCACCATAAGAGTCACGACAGATTGCAATATTACAACTCACAATTGTAAATTAACCAAAAATGCAAATAACCCCAAAATATTTAATTCATCTGCATATGTAATTGCAACACAAGCAACCCACCAATGCAAATTCAAATAGCTCCAAATAAATAAAATAAGAAGAAATTAAGGTGTAATGCACCAGAACTTCTTCCACCTGAGATTTGTCCTATTTTACTTAAAAAACCGTACCAAAGGCTTCCTTGAAACGTCTCTTGAAATCCGCTAGCTTAAAGTGATGGTTCTGGGTACCCTGGTGTTCAATTTTTATAGCACCCATCAAAGATGCAATCCGCCCTGTGGTTTCCCAATCCAAATCATTTGTTAGACCATAGAGTAAGCCAGCACGATATGCATCCCCACAACCCGTGGGGTCCTGCAAAGCAGCTGGTTTGGCAGCAGGAATTTGGATTCCCTCACCGTCCTTATAGATCAATGAACCTTCCGGACCTTTTGTAATTATAAGAGCTTTGAGCTGTGCGGAAATTTCCTCCTGACTCTTGCCAGTCCTCTCTTGAATCAACTGCCACTCATAATCGTTAACTGTCAACCATGTAGCCTGCTCAATGAATTTCATCAATTCATCACCATCAAACATAGGCAATCCCTGACCAGGATCAAAGATGAAAGGTATACCCGCACTCACAAATTCCCGCGCGTGCTGAATCATACCTTCCCTGCCATCCGGTGCTACAATGCCCACTGCAGGATCATTTACATCAAGTACAGAATAATTATGGGAATAATTCATTGCCCCTGGATGGAAAGCAGTTATCTGATTGTCATCCATATCTGTTGTAATGAAAGCCTGTGCTGTAAATGTTTCATCAACCACATTCACATGTTCCCGGTTGATACCCTTCTCATCCATCCATTTTGCATAATGCTCAAAATCTGTACCAACCGTCCCCATTGGGAGAGGATTACCACCCAGTAACTTGAGATTATAGGCTATGTTTCCCGCACAGCCACCAAACTCACGACGCAATTCAGGAACGAGAAATGACACATTTAATATATGCACTTTATCCGGCAAAATATGATTCTTGAACTGGTCATTAAATACCATGATATTATCAAAAGCAAACGATCCACAAATTAAAGCTTTATCCATTATATATACTCCTAATTATGATTCTAGTTAGAATTATAGACCATCCATACGAAAATAAATAAAAAGGGTGATAATTCCAATTATTTTTTACGTAAGTGGAATATACCCCAGGTGAGATATCCGCTATTACCACCGTTTACCCAGTGGTTGAGACCCTGTTTCATATTATTGATGTAGTCCTGACTGACTACTCCGGAGAGGTTGTCTTCCTGATTCTCAGTTTCTTTCAACACTCTTCCATAATGAATAGGTAGCTGTGAGGCATGTTCCTCAAATTCAATTTCTTTTAGACCATATTTTTTGGCAGTTTCCCTGTAGAAACCGGGAGAACCGAGGGACTCTAAATGTATACGGTCAAGAATTGGCTGCAAAACTCCTTCCGGACAATCGTCGGTCTGCATCGGATCGGTAAAAACAAAGTCCCCACCACTTTTTAAGACACGTGCGACTTCTTTGAGTACCTGTTCGCGATTACCACTATGGAGAATAGCATCCTGTGACCACACCACATCAAACGAGTAATCAGGATATGGCAAATCTTCAAAACTGCCATCTTCGACTGTCACAAGATGATCAAGTCCCTGTTCCTTATTCATAGCCCGATCACGTTCATTTTCTACTTCACTCAAATTAAGAGCAACAACCTGGCACCCATATTTTTTGGCCAGATACCTGGCAGCTCCACCATAACCGGCTCCAATATCCAGAACCTTACTATCCTTATCCAGATTGCTTATTTTTGATGCCATCCTTTCAATCGTACGTCGACTGGCATCAAATATCGGTTCATCTTCTGAATCATAGAGACCGACATGGATATCCTCGCCGCCCCAGATGGTAAAATAGAAATTGTCGGCGTCATCGCTATTGTAGTATTCCTGTGCCTTGTCTACTGCAGTTTTTTGATTTTCAGACATTTTGATTCCATCCTCCCATATTTTTAATTTTTTTCTGCAACATGGAGGAAGAAATCCGGCTCATCCTCTTTGTAGGTCTCTTTGAAGTCCCCAAGGGTGTTTATTTCCTGGAAACCAACTTCATGTAGAAGTTTCCTGGTGTAATCTTTTCTCAATGGGAACATATTGAGATTGTAGACTGAACCATCCGAGAATTCATATTTGAAACGGGCAAGCCCCTCATCAACATGTTCCGGAAAGACTGATACATTATCACCACAGTAATAATGGGCATGTTTACTGGAATAACCATCATCCAGTATGGTATCATAGTTACGCTGATCAAGAAGCAGTACCCCATCATGTTTCAGCAGGGCATAGAACTCAGCCAGGGCTTTTCTGCGGTCACCTTCATCGAAAAGGTGTGTAAAAGAATTACCCAGGCATATAATAGCATCGAATTTCTCATGGATATCTTTATTCATCCACCTCCAATCAGCCTGAACAGTCCGCATCAAATATCCATGATCACGGGCATTATCAAAGGCTTTGACAAGCATTTCGGCACTTCCATCTGCACTTACGACATCAAAACCCGCCTGAAGTAAACGAACAGAATTAAAACCGGTGCCTGTTGCCACATCGAGTACTTTCTCAACACCCCTTTCTTTCAGGATGTTAATGATAGTATCCCCTTCACTTTTGGCACGGCTTTCCCAATCGATGAGTTCGTCCCATTTATCAACAAATCCAGTTGTATATTCTTCTTCATAATGGTCCGATTCCCTTACTTCTATTGGATTATCTCCAAAATCCTGTTTTTCATATTGGTTCATGTAGATCCTCCTATTGTTATTTAATGTAGAATATTTGCAAATGCAGTCGATTATTGCTATTCGCCTGGCTCATGTATAGAATCCAGAATGGATTAAGTGAAATTAAAAAAGGACTCCCACCCCGGGAGCCCTCCTCAGAACATCCATAACTTAATTATTTAGTAGCGGTAGTGTTCTGGTTTGTATGGTCCTTTAACAGGGAAACCGATGTATTCAGCCTGTTCCTGTGACATCGTGGTCAATTTAGCACCCAGTTTTTCAAGATGCAACCTTGCAACCTCTTCATCGAGTACTTTTGACAATCGATAAACACCAACTTCCTTTGGACTCTCCCAGAGATCGATCTGTGCAAGTGTCTGGTTTGTGAAGCTGTTTGACATTACAAAACTCGGATGCCCTGTTGCAAGACCCAGATTGACAAGTCTGCCTTCTGCCAGCACATATATTGAATGACCATCAGGGAATTGGTATTCATCTACCTGTGGCTTGATGTTGACTTTTTTCACAGTATCCATCTTGTTAAGTGCGTCAACCTGAATCTCATTATCAAAATGGCCTATGTTACAGACGATTGCCTGGTCTTTCATGTTAGACATATGTTCGGTTGTAAGGACATCACAGTTTCCTGTTGTGGTCACATAAATATCCCCATAAGGAAGTGCATCCTCAACAGTCATAACAGAGTATCCTTCCATCAATGCCTGCAGTGCACAGATCGGATCGGTTTCTGTAATAATTACTCTTGCCTTGTGATTGGCAAGTGCTGCTGCTGAGCCTTTACCGACATCACCATAGCCACAGACTACTGCAACCTTACCTGCAATCATCACATCAGTACCACGTTTTATGGCATCCACAAGGGATTCCCTGCATCCGTAGACATTATCAAATTTACTTTTGGTTACAGAGTCATTGACATTTATAGCAGGTGCAAGAAGTTCTCCTTTCCTTTCCCAGTGATACAATCTGTGCACACCGGTGGTTGTTTCCTCGGACACACCCTTCCAATCAGCAACTGCTTTATGCCAGAATTGAGGGTCTTCCTTCAGGGATTTTTTAAGCACTTCATTCTGTGCTATAAGTTCCTTGTTATCTGTAGGTTCATCAAGGATTGAGGGGTCATCTTCTGCTGCATACCCACGATGCATCATCAGGGTTGCATCCCCACCATCATCTACAATGAGATTTGGGCCTTTACCATCTGGCCAGGTCAATGCCTGTTTTGTGCACCACCAGTAATCATCAAGTGTTTCACCCTTCCATGCAAAAACCGGTACACCCGCTTCTGCTATTGCGGCTGCTGCTTCATCCTGGGTCGAGAATATATTACATGATGCCCAGCGCACATCTGCACCGAGTTCAACCAGTGTTTCAATAAGTACTGCAGTTTGAACAGTCATGTGAAGACTGCCACTTATACGTGCTCCTTTGAGTGGTTTCATAGGCCCGTACTTTTCACGTGTGGCCATAAGACCCGGCATTTCCTGTTCAGCTATATTTAACTGCTTGCGACCGGAGTCAGCAAGTCCAATATCTTTAACTTTATAATCATTGTTTGTAACCATATTTTCACCAGTAATTAATCATCTTCTTAGTAACGCTAAGATTCCAAATATACTTCTAAATACCTAGTACCAATCTAAATAGAGACCATTGTGATTTGGACAAAATCATTTCACTACGTTTAGATTGAATTTTCCTTTGAGGCTATCCACTTTGTCAAGTTGTTCCCAAGGGAAAATATTCCTGCCAAAATGACCATAGGAAGATGCCTGCCTGTATGACCAACCTTTAGGATGCAATAAATTCAGATCTTCTATGAGGGCTGCCGGTCTGAAATCAAATACTTCACCGGATTCCAGTACATTCTGGATTTCCTGGTCTTCTACTACACCTGTACCATAGGTATCAACATTGATACTGAGAGGCTTTGCGACACCAATGGCATAGGCCACCTGTATTTCACATTTATCGGCAAGACCTGCTGCAACTATGTTTTTGGCGACATATCTTGCATAATATGCTGCTGAACGATCGACTTTGGACGGATCTTTACCCGAGAAGGCCCCTCCACCATGGCTGCCTACTCCTCCATAGGTATCCACGATGATCTTACGTCCGGTAAGTCCTGCATCGGCATAGGGACCCCCTAGAACGAATCCGCCTGTTGGGTTTATGTAATATTCGGTATCTGACCTCAACATGCCGGTTGGCTCCAGGACTTCATTGATAAATCCTACCATGTCATTACGAACTGTTTCAAGAGGGATATCATCAGTCTGCTGTGATACCACTACAGCTGTTATGTGGTCAGGTTTTCCATTTACATATTTCACTGAAACCTGTGATTTGGCATCCGGTCTTAAGTAGGATACCCTACCTTCCTGACGGATAGAATCCAGATACCGGAGTAACCTGTGGCTAAATGCAATTGGAGCAGGCATATATTCATCTGTTTCATTGGTAGCATAACCAAACATCATACCCTGGTCCCCTGCACCCTGCTCTTCATATAACCCTGTACCCTCTGTAACTCCCATCGAAATATCAGGGGATTGTTCATGGATCTTTGATATATATTCAAAGGATTTGTCCCAGAAAAGAAGGTCCTTATGATCATACCCTATATCACGAACAACTTCACGTGCTATCTTCTCTGTATCAATCTGTTCCATACCTTTACAGGTAATTTCACCTGCATTTACCACAAGGTCATGGGCTACAAGTGTTTCACATGCCACACGACTGTTAGGATCAGCTTCCAGACATGCATCCAGAACTGCATCAGACACCTGATCACATATCTTATCTGGATGTCCTGCACCGACCGCTTCTGAAGTAAATACGTGGTCATATTTGAGTTTGCTCATCTTCACACTCCTGTTTTATCTTAATGGTCCGATTGAACGGATACGTCTAAGGTCCGATTGAACGGATACGTCTAAGGTCCGATTGAACGGATACGTCTAAGGTCCGGATGAA
>JBMCCK010000004.1:0-14437 GCA_048619255.1 Methanohalophilus sp.
GATCATGAAAAAAGAGTTACGCTTTTAAAGCGAAAAGCTAATTTGATGGTCTCACATTAATTTATAAGATAGAGGGAAAATTGTATATACTAGACATACATTAGGGAGTATAGATGAGCGGGTTTTAATCCCTTTTTTAGTACCCCCACTCCCCAGCCCGCTCATACCACCCCCATTATAGTAAGCGAGCATTTTGGGATAATAGATGATAAGGGATATTAACATATATACTCTTTGCTTCTGAATTTTAAGTATGTTTAAAAATTTCAAGCACACTTATTCCAGGGACTCAAAGAGATTCCTTACATAACCAGCCAATTGTATACTTATATCTACAGAAGACATCATAGTATCAGTCTCTACTGTCCTGCAAGCCATATTTTCAAAAGAATCACAACCCTGTGAATCACGGATATCAGTTACAAAAACATCCAGAAAATCATGGTAACACCTTGCAACCTCGTTTGAAGAAATACCATAACCACATGCTTTCATAAGTTTACCGGCAGGACCGCTAACAGGTTCATTCCCGATAATAGGACTGATTGCAACCACATTTTTACTTTTAAGGATTTCAGGCATTCCATCAAGGGATATTATGGGACCTATGCTTGTAATCGGATTACTGGGACCAATCAGGACATTGCTATCTTCCCGTAGTTTCTCCAGTACAGCAGGAGAAATAGAAGCTTCACCAATTCCAGCCATCTTGACTTCAAGTACATCGGGTTTGCCCTGGTGCTTAATCCAGAAATCCTGGTAATGCATCCAGCCCCAGGGCGTGCGGATCATGGTGGATACCGGATCATCTGACATCGGCAGGATGTTGGCCCTGATACCAAAGTTTGAGCAAAGATTTGCAATTGCTTCAGTCAGGGTGGCACCGTTGCGAATCATATCAGATCTCATGATATGCGTTGCACGGTCACGGTCACCAAGCATCATCTTTTCGTTATAACCACAATCCTTCATAGCATTGAAAGTGCGTAATGTATCATCCGCAATACCCCACCATTTGTCCCTATCTATCATACCGGCAAAAAGGTAGAGTACTGTATCAATATCCGGTGTTACGAGATTACCCGATACCCACAAATCTTCGGCGGTGTTCACTACAACTGTAATTTCTTCTTCGTCCATTATCCGCATCAAGCCGTCAAGGAACTTGGGGGTGCCGGTTCCACCGGAAAATATTATCATAATATTACCTCAACTTAAATAACAAAATCACAACATCATTATAATATGAACGGTTATTTAAAAACATGAAGGTCATGAGGGACCCCGTACACGGTCATGTCGAACTGGACGAACTTGCAGTATCTCTTATGGATACACCCCGCATGCAGCGTCTCAGGAGAATACGCCAGCTCGGATTGTCCAACCTGGTGTATCCAGGTGCCAACCATACCCGTTTCGAACATTCCCTGGGCGCACATCATCTGGCTACGACCCTTGCGGGAGAAATAGATTCCGTACAGCAATCTGAAATCGATGAACTCAGGGTTGCTGCAATGTTGCATGATATAGGACATGGCCCTCTTTCACATGTGACAGAAGGCATCATCAAAAAATATACCCGCAGGGAGCATGAAGATGTAAAACACCTGCTGCGCAAAGGGGATATAGCAGAAGTTTGCAGCGAAGCCGGCCTCAACATATCAAGGATTGCAAATCACATTCTGGGCAAAACCTCCCTCGGACAGATTATAAACAGTGAAATTGATGTTGACCGTATGGATTACCTCATTCGTGACGCACATTATACAGGTGTTGCATACGGTCTTGTAGACCACAGCCGACTGATCCATAAAATGCAATTCTATGAAGATAAACTGGTTGTAACAGAAGGGGGGCTCAATGCAGCCGAATCCCTGCTTGTATCACGTTTTTTAATGCATCCTTCGGTATATTTCCATCATGTGACACGCATCTCAGAAACAATGATAACAAGAGGCATCGAATATTTGATAGAGCAGGAAAAACTCGACCCCTCCAGCCTTCAGGATATGGATGATTACCGCCTCTTTGAAACCATGCGCCAAGATGAAGGTTACGCCGGTGAAATGATCAACAGGATTGATGAGAGGAAACTGTACAAACGTGCCCTTTATGTAGGGTTTGATGACGTCGATGAGAAGATTTTGGGTTATCGCAAGTCCAGCAAAAGAGTGGAAAAAGAAATAGCAGAAGAAGCAGGAATTGATGAAGAAAAAATCCTCATAGATATCCCGAAATTGCCCCGGATAGAGGAAATGAAAGCATTGATCAAGGTCAATGGAAAGAAAATGACCCTTGATAAAGCCTCTCATCTTGTAGCAACTCTTGAAAAAGCACACCGTGATAACTGGAAACTTGGAGTTTATACCCCCAGGGAACACAGAGAGAGGGTGAAGAAAATAACAACCGATTTTTTTGAGGTCAAAAAACAGACCCGACAATATAAGTTAACGGATATATAAGGCGATATAATTGGAATCAATTGAAAAGAAAGCGGGAAAAAGGAAGCTATTTCTTAAATGGCGCAATATCGGGGACGGTCTGCTTGTAACACTTATTGGTGGAGAGGTGCATATAGGAGCAGTTGCTGTAGGTAATTCAGGTGCTTGTTCGGTCATTACCCTGCCCGGACACAGGGATGATGAAATTGCACACAGACAGGCAGGCCGCATAAACAGGAAAACCGGCAAGGATACTGTTTTTCTTGTGGGGATACATTTCAACAACATACAGCCTGATGAGATCAGGAAAATATGCGATACCGCAGAACTTATGGTTGACGAACTTATAGATATAATTGAGGAATAATATGGAAGTCGTAGTGGGTATCAGTGGGGCCTCCGGGGCACAGTACGGAATCAGGCTACTTGAAATATTTGCAGAAAAGGGAATTTATACACATCTGGTAATAACCTCTGCAGCCAGACAAATAATACATATAGAAACAAACTGGAAGATCGAAGAGGTGGAAAAGCTTGCCTGTGAGGTACACGAGGAAAAAGATTTTACTGCTTCTGTAGCGAGCGGATCGCATCCTTACAGTGCTTTAGTAATAGCCCCTTGTAGCATGAAAACTGCTGCTTCCATTGCCCACGGGATATCCGATAATCTCCTCACAAGGGCTGCTGATGTCTGTCTCAAGGAAGACAGGAATGTTATCCTGATGGTGCGGGAGACCCCCTATAGTCGAATTCATCTGGAAAACCTGCTCAAACTCAAGGAATCCGGCACCCAGGTTTTGCCTGCATGTCCTGCATTCTATAATAAACCACAATCAATAGACGACTTAATTGATTTCATGGCCGGGCGGGTGCTGGATCTTCTTAATATAGATAATGACGTATATCCCAGGTGGGAAGGAGACACCAGCTGAACTGATTTTCACCCTCTTCTGCACACCCTTCAATAGTTAGATATATCTAGGAGAAGTGCATTTAGGGTGGATGCCCTTACATCATGTGGGATAGTAGGGTAGCCTGGACGATCCTCGAGCGTTTGGGACGCTTGGACTGCGGTTCAAATCCGCGCTATCCCACCACTATTCTTCATGTGACTAAATTTTAACGAATATTTTATAAACTAGCCTGACATGGGAAAAGCTATGGCTGCCAAGAAGGTAAGATTATTTGCCAATGTCAGGGAAAAAGCCGGAACTTCTGAAGTAGAGGTCAACGGTGATACCGTTTCTGAGATGTTGGATGAAATAATTGCAAAATAC
Source organism: Methanohalophilus sp. (assembly GCA_048619255.1). GTDB lineage: Archaea > Halobacteriota > Methanosarcinia > Methanosarcinales > Methanosarcinaceae > Methanohalophilus. The sequence continues at coordinate 3,719 of JBMCCK010000004.1, forward strand.
CCGACTCTTGAGGAACTTATATTTGAAGATGGCAAAAAGCTCAGGGGATATATAAACATCCTTATCAACGGGGAAAATATCCAGCATCTTGAAGGTACAGACTCAACGATTACAGAAAACGATGAAGTCGCTATATTCCCCCCCGTTTCCGGTGGATAAATAAAAAGGGGGGACAATCCCATGGAATTGCGGGATGTTACCAATCTCTTTTTCATAGGAACTGGCGGATTCCTGGGAGCTGTATGCAGACATGGCACATCCATCATGATTCCCGGCACAGAGGGGACACTGGTTGTGAACGTGCTGGGAAGTTTCCTGCTGGGATTATTACTTTTCTATTCTGACTATATCGGTTACCTGACCCCACGCATCCGAATGTTTGCAGGCATCGGGTTTTTAGGCGCATTCACCACATTTTCCACATTCATTGTACAGACTGTGCAAATGCAACCTGCATACGGGGGTGCAAACATGATGATAAATCTGCTACCCGGTTTATTCGCAATCTTTCTTGCAAGAAGCCTGGTAATATACATCGGAGGCAGGTGAAATGGATTCAGCAGGCTATTTAATTGTTGGCATCGGCGGGTTTACCGGTGCAATCCTCAGGTATATGGTCGCGGGAATGACCCCTAAAAAGGCAGATATACCTACAGGTACGCTCACAGTAAACATCATGGGTACAACAATACTCTCATATCTTACATATTCCCATTCCCTACAACATCTTTACCTGTTGAATATAGGTATTCTGGGTTCATTCACCACTTTTTCCACTTTTACATATGAATCATTTGCACTACTGGAACAACAGGCAAACCGGAGTTTTCTTACAAATATAATGCTTAACTGTGTGTGCTGCATGCTCGGTGCCGGCCTCGGGCAGTTGATGGCAAACTTAATTTAAAAATAGAATTGAACAGAGAAAGGGACCATATGCAATCCAAAATACTGACAATCTATCTTAGTGAAAATGATACATACAAAGGCAAAAGTGCCCATCAGGCCATTATCGAATTCTTGCTTGAAAATGATGTTGCCGGTGCCACCGTGATCAGGTGTATCGAGGGCTATGGAGTACACAGTGTAATCCATAAAACAAGTATCCTCAGGCTTGGAATGGATCTTCCCATCATAGTACAGGCCGTGGATGAAGAAAATAAATTGCGTAATATCCTGCCCGAACTCAAGAATATGGTTCCTCATGAACTCATTGTGATGCAGGATGTGGAAATCCTGGCAGGGCATAAAAGGGATTAATTTACCTGTAGAGGACTATCGCCCTTCCACGCACATCTATCAGGGTGGTGGATGTAAGAGAAGCCAGTTCCTCTGCAATTGAATCCATACTTTCACCGGGAAAACTTTTGAGGATTTTTACCTTGACAAGATGATTGGCTTTAATTTGTTTTTTCAATTCAGTTACAACCGCATCATCAATTCCCTTTTTACCCAGCGTGAGAATGGGTTTCAGGTGAGTTGCCTCTGACCTAAATTTCCTTATTTTATCCTTATCCATCAAATAACACCTGCCTATAGGGACCTGCATGAAGTATATATAACTAACTTAAAGAAAAGCATTCAGCCTTCTTTGATACCCTGAATGGATATCGAACCATCTTCCACCAAATACTCAAACCATGGAGTAGGTTTGGAGGATATGCCTACTGCACGTAGATAATGACTGCCGTTTTCTTCCTGTACCTCAATCATACCGTCATAAAGTTGTTTTAAGGTAGCAATTGTGCGGGAGTCATGCATCTGGTCTTCAACTACGAATAAACCAAGTCCTTTTATGGCTTTGATTCTGCCTGTGAACACGTGCATGAAACGAAATACAGTCTGGATATTAGAGTACATAAGAATGGTCGAGACAGAATTAATACAGAGGATATTATGGGATATTTGACGTTTCATCCAGAATTGTTCAAAAAACTGACTTATTCGAACACCAATACCCGTAAGGTCCACAGGACTTGAAGCACGTTTTATATTATCAGTATCATCAGCCGCCATCCCCAGTGTCTTTGTCACACAATCCACAATCCCTATGTTGGATACAGGTATGGTTTTGTCAAAGGATGTGAACCATTCCAGGACATGTTCACCTGGTTCTCTTGTAGAAACTATTACAGAAGATTCTTGTCTTTTGAGACCGTTTTTAAGGATATGGTATGCAACATCTTCCTTTCCGCTCATAGGAGGACCTATTACCATCAGATTGCTTCCTTCACGGATTTCCCCGATAATACTATCCAGTTCTTCAATGCCCAGTGAATAGGATGTCATATACTCCAGTCGAACTCTCTATTTTAATTTATTATATAAGGATAGCCCTTAATAACATTATTCCTGATAATACACTAAGTTATCATGATCTTGCATGTTTTACTATATGCCCTGCTTCAGGAATTATGATATCCTTAGTTGCAAGTTCCACAGCCTTTGGTGAACCAGGAAGGCAGAATACAGCACAACCCTGTATAATACCTGCAGTTGCCCTGCTCAATATTGTGGCAGATCCTATCTGATCCAGACTTTTAAGACGGAAAAGTTCCCCGAATCCTTCAAGTTCCTTTTCAAATAGCGGGTTAAGGGCTTCAATTGTCACATCGCAAGCAGACAAACCTGTACCACCGGTGGTAATCACAGCATCGGCTCCATTAAATATCGATGATAAGACCGCTTTCCTTATATCTGCGATATTATCTGCCACAATACTGTAGCACAATACATTGTTGTGAGCAGCCTTTAGAAGATCTGACATTAGTTGCCCCGAGATATCATCCGCAGCAGAAGGGGCATCTGTGGACCCATATTTATCAAAACGAGAAGTTGAAATGGTTACAAGACTAAAAGAATATGTCTTATCGGTTCCTTTTTTATGCTCTGTGGTGCTGGAGCTCATAAAAGAACATATAAAAACTGCATATATTATAATTCTGCTGCATACCCTTTACAAATACAACAAATGACCGATAAGACTTATAAACTACCAGACAGTATGAAGGGCAATATAAGATAGTACACCATCCCATCAATACATTAAAATATGTAAATCTCAATAAGAAACCAAAACTTTCGAGAATGGGATAATTCTACATCATTATCATTCCAAGGAGGCTTTTAGTCCATGACAAGAAAACCAGCAAGTATGTACAGGAACATTAAACAGCGCTCATATACACGCAGAAAGTACATGGGTGGTGTTCCGGGAAGCCAAGTAATACACTACGACATGGGAAATAAGACCGCAGATTTCCAGGTCAAGATGTCACTTATATCTGAAGAGAAATGTCAGATGAGGCATACAGCCCTCGAAGCGGCAAGGATATCAGCTAACAGACATATGCTTTCCAAAGTAGGCCGTATCAGTTATCATTTCAAATTGAGAGTTTACCCCCACGAGGTCCTGAGAGAAAACAAACAGGCAACTGGTGCAGGTGCAGACCGTGTATCCAGTGGTATGAGAAAAGCATTCGGAAAAGCTGTAGGTACTGCAGCAAGAGTCTCTGCCGGGCAGAAGATATTCACTGTTTCTGTCAATAAGAAGAATTTCAAACATGCCAAAGCTGCACTTAAAAGAGCAGGACAGAAGCTTCCAACACCAATAAGAATTGTTGTTGACGAAGGCGCAGAGCTGGTACAATAAAACCAGCTTTTGAGGAGGGAACACTTATGGAAGACTATGAATCCTTGCTTGACCGGGCAATGGAAAACCTGCCGGAAACCGAAACAACAGACGAACGTTTTGTAATTCCGGAACCCAAGATTTATTTTGAGGGAAAAACAACGGTACTGGACAATTTTGCACAGATCAGAAGTGTCCTTAACCGTGATGCAGATCATCTGATGAAGTACCTCACAAGGGAACTGGGTACCGCCGGTAAGGTCGAAGGTGGCAAGGCAATATTCCAGGGGAAGTTCCCTGTCCAGGCTATCAAGTCCAACATAAATGCCTATGCTGATGAATATGTCATATGTTCAGAATGTAACAGGCCAGATACGGAACTTGTTAAGGTTGACAGAGTCCTGATGATGAAATGCGCCGCATGTGGTGCACACAGGCCTGTCAAGAAAAGGAAAGCCACTGCACCTACCCCCGAATCCGCCCTTGAAGAAGGGAAGGAATACGAAGTCAAGATTGATGCTGTTGGTTCCAAGGGAGACGGAATCGCCAAGATGGCAAAATTCACAATTTTCGTTCCTGGTACTGCCAAGGGCGATGTCTTAAAGATCAGGATCAAAAAGATCAGTGGAAACCTGGCTTTTGCAGAAAAGGCATAATTAAGGAGCAAAACCCAATGTCAGTCGATGAAAAGGGCCAGGGAATCAATGTATTTTCGATTCCGGGCCTAAACATTGACCTCGAAAAATCAGACGGCTCTCTACAGTTAAATTCACGGGGTCACCTTAAGTATGCCTCCTTACCTATCCTAAAAAGAATTAATGAAAGATTACGGGAAGAAAAGCCCGTACATGTGGGCACCGATAGGATAATTGCTTCTACCTGGCTGCCTCCTATCCCAAGTGGTCCTTTCAAAAGACTCCTGAACGCTGAAGTACAGCATGCTTTGGGAAGACGGGTTCCTGAAACTGTTTCTTTTGAGATTACACGACAATGCAAATGTAATTGTGATCATTGCATCATAAGTGGTGGAGAGGAAGATATTGACACAGAAACTGTCAAGAAAACTATAGATGATGCTCTTGATATGGGTGCATTCATAATTATTTTTACAGAAGGAGATCCTCTTCTCAGGGAAGATATTTTTGAATTAATAGAGTATGTCGACAAGGAACGTGCAATTGTCAATATGTACACACCTGGAACGGACATGAATCCGCAGACGGCAAGAAAACTAAAGGAAGCCGGACTGCACAATCTTCTGGTCAGCATATATTCCACAGATCCCGAAAAGCATAATGCGGTAAGAAGACTTGAGGGGGCATTTGATATGGCTACATCCGCCATTAAATACGGACTGGATGCCGATTTATTAGTCACTATGTGCACTCATGCCTCCCCGAAAAATATGGATGAACTCCCACAACTCTATGCTCTTGCAGCAGAGATGGGAGTGAGCGAATTTTCAATCTGGGAAAGTGCTCCGAAAAAAAAGGGTGATGCTATTATATCACCTGAGGACAGGCAAAAGGTTCTCGAAATGCACCATAAGGCCAATTCTACCGAAAATACCGAAACCGGCCCCAGAATCTTTACCAATAGTTATTTTGAAGGTGAGATGCTGGGTTGCATGGCGGCTCAGCGCTGGATGCATATATGTGTGGACGGATCGGTCAAGCCCTGCCCATATATACCATTCAGTTTTGGCAACATACTGGACCAACAATTAAAAGACATCTGGAAGAGCATGAAAAAAGCCCCACGATTTGAATCAGAGGATGTATTCTGCCAGATGCAGATGCCACGATATCTTGAACTTGTGGAAAAGATTCCAGATGGAGTTATCCCCCCCTATCCATTTGACAAAATAGAATAAATCATAATAATGACAAAATAAATCAGATTAATCTTGAGGATATGCATGAATATGAAACTAGATCCATGGGGCTCGTCAAATATCGACGACTACTCAAAATTGTTCGATGAATTTGGAATACAGCGTTTTGATGAAATTCTGCCCCAGATCGAGCAACCCAGCGCTTACATGCGAAGGAAGATCATCTTTGGCCACAGGGATTATGACATGATTACCCGGGCCATGAAAGACAATGACCCTTTTGCGGTAATGAGCGGGTTCATGCCTTCCGGAAAAGTCCACCTCGGCGGAAAAATGGTCATGGACCAGATCGTCTGGCACCAGCAGATGGGCGGTGAGGCTTTTGTAGGTATTGCCGACAGGGAAGCATATTCAGTCAGGGGATTTTCTTGGGAAAAATGTAAACAGATTGGAATTGAAGAATATATCCTTAGCCTGATTGCCCTAGGATTTGAACCAGAAGGTCATATTTATTTCCAGTCCCAATCCAAAAATGTAAAGGATCTAGCCTTTGAACTGGGTGTCAAGGCTAATTTTTCGGAACTAAGTGCAATCTATGGATTCAATGGACAGACCAATATAGCACATATGGTCAGTGCGCTTTCCCAGAGTGCGGATATTCTCCAACCCGAACTTGAAGAATTCGGCGGACCCAAACCGACAGTCGTTCCCGCAGGGGCCGATCAGGACCCGCACATGAGACTCACCCGGGGACTTGCCAACAAAATGAACATGTTCCTTATCGAGGAAAGGACGGATAAGAATAACGTGCCCTTTGTTAGTGTCCGTAGCAAGACCGCTCCTGCTGATGCACTTGAAGACGTTTCAGAGGCGTTGCCTTGGGATACGAAACTGTTCGAGGGGCATGTAGATATTTTTGATGTGGATGACCTGACTAAACTTAAGGAAATCACAATGGAAGTCGAAATGAAAAACGGAGGATATGGATTCCTTCCACCGGCTTCGACCTATCATCGCTTTATGTCCGGTTTGCAGGGTGGCAAGATGTCAAGCAGTGTGCCTGATAGCCTGATAGCCCTTACCGATGAGCCGGATGATGCGGCCCGCAAGGTTAAGAAAGCAAAAACTGGCGGGCGTATGACCCTGAAAGAACAAAAGGAACTCGGGGGACAGCCCGACAAATGTTCGGTCTATGAGTTACTCGTATTCCATCTTAGTGACGATGACGGAGAACTGGCACAGATCCATTCCGAATGTTTGGATGGTAGCCGCATGTGCGGAAGTTGCAAAGGCCTGGCAGCAGAACGCATGGCAGAATTTTTGAAAGACCATCAGGAAAAAAGGGAACTGGCACGCGAGAGACTTGAAGAATACGGGCTCTGATACTTAAAGGAAGATACTTATGGAAAACCTCAATCTTACACTGAATGAAAAGGAAGTACTTCTCTTCCTCGACAAAAAAGGTACTGCAAGTCCCGAGGATATAGCCGATGGAACATCCCTGAAAATAGAGAATGCTACTCAGGCCTCCTTTCTGCTTGAAGAGAAGGGTCTTGCAGAAGTTAAGGATAAAGTATCAGAAAAATATCGCCTCAGTTCAGAGGGTGTGCAATATGCTGAAGACGGTCTTCCCGAAAGACAGGTGCTCAACAAAATCGACGGGCCTACTCCTATAAAGGACCTGCAGGAAATGCTTTCCCCCCAGATGGTGGGAATTGCAACCGGATGGCTCAAGAAGAAAGGCTGGGCAGCCATTGAGAAAGGGAATATCATACCTGCAACAGATATATCTGAAACCGATGACGAGATGGCTCTGGCAAAACTCGGTGAGACAGCAGTTACCCTTGAAGAAACCGGAATTGACCAGAAGGTTATGAAGGACCTGGTCAAACGTAAACTGGTAGAAAAAGAAGAAACAAAAAGCCGTACTATCACAATTACAGCCCATGGGAGAAAAATCGCTGCATCCGGCCTCGAACTCACTGAAGATATCACCCAGCTGACCTCCCGGTTGCTCAAGAGCGGGGAATGGAAGAACAAGACATTCCGCCCCTACAATATCGATAAACCTCCAAAAAAGGTTTTTGCAGCAAAAGTCCATCCCTACCAGCGCCTGATAGACCAGATGCGCCAGATATTCCTGGAAATGGGGTTCACCGAGATCAAGGGAGATATTATACAAAGCTCTTTCTGGAATTTTGATGCCCTGTTCCAGCCACAGGACCATCCTGCCCGGGAAATGCAGGATACATTCCATCTGGAATCCCGGTCACAGTTGCCAGGCGAATATGTGGAAACGGTATGTTCCATGCATGAAAAAGGCGGTGACATTGAATCCAGGGGATGGGGCGGCAAATGGAATAGTGATGTAGCAAAACGCAATGTGTTGCGCACACATACCACCTCGGTCAGTATCAAACACCTGGCAGATAATCCAAAACCACCGGTCAAAGCTTTCTGTATAGACAGGGCCTATCGCCGGGAAACAATTGATCCCACTCATACCCCGGAATTCGAGCAACTGGAAGGTGTAGTAATGGATAGGAACATGTCCTTTGCCAACCTGCTGGGATGCCTGAAGGAATTCTATCACAGGATGGGGTTCGAGAACGTCAGGTTCAGACCCGGGTACTTCCCCTATACCGAACCCAGTGTCGAACCTGAGGTTTATATTGAGGAACTTGGGTGGGTTGAACTCGGCGGTGCCGGAATATTCAGAAAAGAAGTTACCGAACCTCTCGGCATCAAAGAACCGGTTTTGGCATGGGGCCTGGGTGTTAGCCGCCTGGCAATGTTGAGATTGGGTTTGAAGGACCTGCGTGAATTATATCAGTCCGACATTGAATGGTTGCGCAAAAGCCCTGTCTGCAAACTCTGATTCAAAAAATCCGGGCCAGAAGTGACTTCCTGGAGTTTACAGCCACTGCCGGACATAATTCCCGGCAGCAATAACACAGCATACATATTCCAGCATCTATTCCAGCGTGACCATTATCCATATAGATGGCCTCTGCGGGACAATTTCTCACACATGCTCCACAGGCAGTACACTTATCAACATCAATTTCCGGCCGGACTGTGAATAGGTGCCCTGCCTTTTGGATAAGCCAGGGAGGCAGCATTCTCAACAGGCTAGGACCCGGTTTTTTGAAAGGAACTGTAATCTCATCCACGGGTACACCGACTATTTGAGGTGAAATATCACCGTAAGCTCTGGCTGCCACACGGTTGGAAGGTATTGAAAGAGGATCAAAGCCCATTAACTGTGCCGCAACCATATCCAGGGAAATTCCGTCTTTTGAGGCAAGGATTGCACCAACCTTAATTGGTTTACCTCTGGAGGGACCATCCCCTTCCATTCCCACAACTGCATCGATAATTGATAATTGTGGAGCTGCCACATTGTAAATATCCAGAAGAATTTCACTGAATATCAGAGGGTCGGCCATCGTATGTGCTTCCTTCCTGATGCGCAGGGGGACAGCACCGAACATATTTTTCACCGCACCGGTCATCGTTGTGAGTTCATGAGTTTTGAGCTTGGGCAGATTAATGATATAATCAGCATCCAGTACGCTGTCACTCACATAGATCTCATTCAAGTGCAGGGTTTTTTCAGGTTTTACTTTACTAAAACCTGCAGTCTGAAAATTTACAACTTCGCCCCCGCCTTCCAGAGAAGCTTGCTTTATACCGGATTTTTCGAGCGCTTCAGCGGTTGCTCCGGCTGAGGTAATACCTGCACAATCCCTTACAAAGGGATGAGCACCCGCCTCCCTTACAATTTCACATACTGCACGGACAAGAGAAGGATGAGTTGTAGCCGCATCTTCTGGTTTGCGGGCAGCAAGTACATTGGGTTTAATCAGGATGCGCATACCTGCTTTGATTTCATCAAAACAACCAAGCAGGTCGATTGCTTCCCTGACTGCCTGCTTGGAGTTGGAATAATTCATACAGCGAACTAATGCTACCCGGTCAGGACTCATTGTAGGAATTATCAGGAAAAGTGCTTAAAAGATTTATGGGACTTATGTTTATTACTTTTTGTTCCCTCAACTATGCCCATGATATAGGCAGGGATTGCCCCCATAGCTGTGCATGTCTCACAGGAAGTACCGCCACTACTTATATCAAGGTGGGCAGGGGCCTGTTTTATAATTGATTTTGGCAATCCTTTCCTGCCAAGTCCAACGAGGAACAGATAAGAATCGTGATGTATTATTCCCTGTGCAGCATCCATAGCTGTCATTCTTTTAGATTCGTCTGCTCTGGAAGTGGTTGCAACAGGTTTACCAAAATGTGCCGGAAAACCTTTTTTTGGAAGGTCCTGTACAAAAAAATGGTGTTCTTCATTGAGTTGTTGCAGATAGGCACCTGATTCTCCTATTGTTGTTTTTTCCACAACGTACTTCACAAGTTCATCTTTTTCCATATCAAAAGGAAAATCAAAAAGGGCAAGGCTAAAGCCAAATATCCTGCAAATCGGAGCTGCCCGGGCAATGGCCCTATAATGGGCATCAAGGACCTTTATGCGATCATAAGTATTGACAATTCCAAGGGTCTGCATGTTATTCTCTCCTCCACACCATCATGTATTGGCTGCAATTTTCCAGGTATTCACAGCATGCACAATCATCCCACAGTTCTTCCCTGGAGGGACTGGTTACTTCAATAAAGCCTAGTTTACTGAAAAAGGATGTTGCCGTGGTTCTGGCATATACTGCACCGCTCAATGAGAGTTCCAGGGCATTTGAGACGAGCAAAGCACCTATTCCTTTATTCCTGAATGAAGGGTGAACTGCAACACTATGTATCTCCTCAAAGTTATCCCTTACAAATGCTACTGTGCCCACTATCTTATCATCAACTTTTGCCAGCAGAAAATCTCCTGTATCCAAATCTTTTCCGTCGAGAAAATAGGTAGAGAGCAACGAATCTATTGCTGCCCGATCATCCGGAACAGCCTGGCAAATTGTAATGTCCTGTGTAAGATGCATGATCTCTGAATCCTGTCCCTGAGGAGAGGGATTTTCTATAAATAGATGTTGCAGATATCATCCGCCAGTTATAAATACAAATCCATTTATTCCTGCCTTCAATCTTCCTTCTATCAGGAAGACGATTCTTCTCATTGTCGGGGTGAAACATGTTAGAAATACTCAAGAAATCCCTGAAAAAAGCCCCAATCGTAAAACGCGGTAAATACCCCTATTTCATACATCCGATTACAGACGGCGTACCTGCAATCGAT
>JBMCCK010000005.1:0-14058 GCA_048619255.1 Methanohalophilus sp.
AGAAACTGGATCCAAAATCCGGTCAGGTCAAAGAAGAAAATCCAACCTTCATCAAGGCTGGTGACGCAGCAATCATAACAGTCAAGCCAACAAGGCCAATGGTCATTGAACCTGTCAAGGAAATCCCACAGCTCGGAAGGTTCGCTATCCGTGATATGGGTATGACCATCGCTGCCGGTATGTGCATGAGTGTTAAAGAGAAAAAGTAAACACTCAATTTACCCTTTTTAGGGGGAAATGAATAATGGCACAGAAAGCAAGAATAAGACTGTCGGGAATTGATCCGGTAAATCTGGACGGTGTCTGCGATCAGGTAAAATCGATCGCTGACCGCACAGGAGTAAGTATAGCCGGGCCTGTCCCGCTGCCCACCAAAAAAATGGTGGTACCAGCACGCAAAAGCCCAAGTGGTGACGGAACCGCTTCCTGGGATCACTGGGAAATGCGTGTTCACAAACGCCTGATCGACATAGCTGCAGATGAGCGCGCTCTCAGGCAGCTAATGCGCATTCAGGTGCCTAAGGACATCAATATTGAAATAGTTCTTCAGAATTGAGGGAATTTCCCTCTCCTTCTTTTGTTTTTAATTAATTGTCATTTCTCTATACTGGTGTCACTTCACACCGTTAATTATATTTATTAAATTTATTTCTTATCCTGAGTGATCTATGTGTCAGAAAAAATAGAGGATGAAATCGAAGGTAAGGTCTATAGTGCATTAAAAGAAAGCGGGAAACCTATGCTATCCGGTGAAGTTGCTGAATCTGCAGATATTGATAAGAAAGTGGTCAGCAAGACAATAATCAAACTTAAGAAAAAAGGACTTGTATGTTCCCCTAAAAGGTGCTATTTACACTACGTCTGAGGAATGATTAACTTTCCCAAGCATAAGTCCATGTCATGTGCCCTTGTACTGTTCGACTTAAAACCCCTCGCTTTATTATTCATGTCAAACATTGTATATCAGAACAATTCTTCACATAAAGTATAAGTCCATCTATTTATCAGGATAAACTTTATATCTCTCGCTATTCAATAAAAGCAAATCTGATGGACCTGTAGTGTAGAGGATATCACTTTAGCCTCCGGAGCTTAGAACCCGGGTTCGATTCCCGGCAGGTCCGTAAAAAAGAAAATGCCTGTTTTTACAGGCTATAGAGTTTACAAAGATGGTTTTTCATTTTCCTAAAAAGATGAATCCTGTAGACATCTGTATTCTTGATGTCAAATATAACCACTCCCTGGGTATGCCATGAGACGTTTTCAATCAGGCTCAATTCGTCCATTTCATCCACGAAGAATCTGGCTTTGCTGTAATCGAGATTCTTTCTCCAGTCCCCAACCTGCATTTTAGATTCGCCACTATTTTCAAGTTCCATTTCTTCCAGACCAAACTTGTATATTTCAAACCATTGAATATCTTCTTTGGTGGCTTTTATTCTTCCCTTCTTAGTATCCTCTTTGAGCATTTTGATAACCAGGTCTATATCAGAAGGAGTTATTGTGCAATCATTGATTTTATTCAGGTAAAGGTTAATTTCTTCCATATTGTTACCTCTTTCTCTTTTTTCTTTATGTGAGGTTTGTATTTTATGCAGTATAAGTATTTCTTAACTCAATCAGGGAAAAGCACATAAATCTTACTGTTTGAAAACCTGTTTACTTTCTGGGTAACAAATTCGCCTTCTTACTTTAGTTTCTATATTATAAATCCAGAATATATTTTATTTACGGTTGTCTAATTCTTCATCAGTCACGTAATTTTTAAGTTGGAGTATACGGTATGTGCCATAAATCACCTTTGTACAAAAATAGTGGTAATTATTGTTGAAATTTTTATTATAAAAAAATGTATCCATATTCCATCCCTGCCACTTAAACACAATAAGCTGATTAGTAGCATGGCTCTTTTAATTGTATATATAGAAAATTAAATGGAAGTCTTTAGGCAAACTCAGAATAAACGTGTCTATATAGGGTATTTAGATATTGATTTTGTGTAATTTGAACATTCTATAGATGAAAGTCTCTTTTGACCATCATTATTTATATTACAGGTTTCAACATTATTACAATGGCTTTTTGGTTAATGGTGTTATTTTAGGGGGAATCATTATCGTCGATATAAATATAAAAATAGGTGGAGAAGCCGGTCAGGGCATACAAACTATAGGATCGGTTCTTTCAAGGACATTTGTAAGGGATGGTTTCTATGTTTATGGAAATCAGTTCTATCTTTCCAGAGTGCGGGGCGGACACAATTATTTTCACATAAGGGTGAGTGACCACCCTATATATGCACTGGATGAAAAGATAGACATATTGGTTGCCCTTGACAATCAGACAATTCCTGAGCATATTGAAGAGGTCAAAGAAGGATTCGTGCTTGCCGATGAATCCATTGTCGGGGACAATATAAATGAGAATATAGTATCTGTGCCTTTCACAGAAATCTCAAAGGATGTAAGTGGTAAAAAATTATTTTCAAATACCGTTGCTGTAGGAGCTGTATTTGGCTTGCTTTGCTATGATCTTGCAACACTTAAAAAATTACTTTCAGAGATTTTTAAAAGAAAAGGTGATGAAGTTGTAGAGAAAAACATAACGGCAGCACAAGCAGGCCATGATTACGTAAAAGATGGTAAATTTGAGGGGATTTGTAACTATAATCTCAGCCCACAACCGACTAACAGGCGGATTTTGATAAATGGTAATGACAGTGTGGGAGTGGGTGCCCTTGCTGCAGGAGTGCAGTTCCTTTCGGCATACCCAATGACACCTTCAACCGGTGTGATGACCCGTGTGGCAGCGCATGCAGATGATTTCAATGCTGTTGTGGAGCAGGCCGAGGATGAAATCGCTGCCATAAATATGGCCATTGGAGCATCCTTTGCAGGGGTGCGTGCCATGACTACTACCTCAGGTGGAGGTTTCTGCCTGATGACAGAAGGACTGGGCCTCTCCGGCATTACTGAGACACCGATTGTCATCTTTCTGGGCCAGCGTCCCGGGCCTGCTACCGGCCTTCCCACAATGACCGAACAGGGAGACCTTAATTTTGTGCTTCATGCGGCACAGGGGGAATTTCCCCGTTGTGTGCTTGCCCCCCGTACGGCAAAGGATGCCTTCCACCAGACAAGACGAGCATTTGATATAGCTGAAAAATACCAGATTCCGGTCCTGATATTGAGTGACCAGCATCTTGCAGACGGTCTTTTTACCTATGAGAGATTCGATACATCGGGCCTGAAAATTAACAGGCATCTTCTGGAAGACAGAGCTGTGGGCAGTGACTACCAGAGATATGCAATTACCAAATCCGGTATATCACCGAGGGCTATACCCGGCCAAAACGGCGCACTTGTGGTTGCGGACAGTGATGAACACAATGAAGCAGGTCATATCGACCAGACCATTGACAACCGTATTCGCATGAATGAAAAACGCCTGCGTAAGTTAGATGGGCTTACGGATGAAATGCAAATGCCGGCTATTCACGGTATAGACGGGGCAGATGTTTCCCTCATAGGCTGGGGCTCCTCCTATGGTCCTCTTGCTGAGGCAGTTGACATTCTGGATCGTGATGAAATATCCATAAATTTGATTCATTTCAGTGATATTTATCCACTTTCTCATGATACTGCCAGTTTACTGGACGGGTTGAACACTACTGTATGTGTGGAAAATAATGCAACTGGTCAGTTTGCACGCCTGTTGAGGGCAGAATTAGGATTTGAAGTTTCAAAAAAGATGTTAAGGTATGATGGCTTGCCCTTTACACCACAATCGGTAATCAGGGAGCTTAAAGGAATGGGGGTGATCTGAAATGGTAACAATGGATGATTATAAAGACGGTGAAACTGAATGGTGTCCCGGGTGTGGCAATTTCAACATACTTGAGGCTGTGAAACGCTCTCTTGTGGATCTGGGTAAAGATCCCCACGAAGTTTTGATAGTATCAGGAATCGGCCAATCGGGTAAATTACCACACTATCTGAAATGCAATACATTCAACAGTCTTCATGGCAGAACCCTGCCTCCGGCTACTGGAGCAAAGGTTGCCAATTCTGAACTCACTGTGATTGCGGTAGGTGGTGACGGCGATTCCTATGGTGAGGGAGGAAATCACTTCATACATGCCATACGCCGCAATCCCGATATTACTTTGATAGCACATGACAACCAGATATACGGTTTGACCAAAGGCCAGGCCTCCCCTACAAGTGAAATGGGCATGAAAACCAAGGTGCAGACACATGGTGTTCTACATACTCCTTTCAATCCCCTGGCAGTTGCTATATCCCTGGATTGTCCTTTTGTAGCAAGAGGTTTTGCCGGGGATGTCGAGCACCTTACATCATTGCTCTCACAGGCGATTTCCCACAAGGGATTTTCCCTTGTGGATGTTCTTCAGCCTTGTGTTACCTTCAATAAACTCAATACATACAAGTGGTATAATGACAGAGTTTACAAAATGGAAGACGATGGGCATGATCCTGCAAACAGGACAGCAGCCTTTGAAAAAGCTCTTGAATGGGGTGACCGGATTCCTACAGGTGTGTTCTATAAGAGAGATTCAGAGCCATTCGAGTCCAAATTGGATGTACTGAAAAACGGGCCACTTACAGGAAAACAATACGATTTTGCAAAGTTGGACCGTGTGTTTGAAAATTTTTCCTGAGGTAATCATGAATTCCAATACCAACAGGCTTGCCCGGGAAAACAGTCCCTACCTGAGACAGCATTCCACAAATCCTGTTGATTGGTATCCGTGGTCAGAAGAAGCTTTTGAACAGGCAAGAAAGAAAAATCTTCCAGTCTTTCTTTCCATTGGGTATTCAACATGTCACTGGTGTCATGTAATGGCAGAGGAGTCCTTTGAAGATGTGCATATTGCCAATCTTTTGAATTCCAATTTCATACCTGTAAAAGTAGACAGGGAAGAGAGGCCGGATGTCGATGAGTTCTACATGGAAGTCTGCCAGGCAATGAACGGTAGTGGTGGCTGGCCGCTGACCATAATTATGACACCTGAAAAAAAGCCTTTTTTTGCAGCCACTTATATGCCAAAAGAAGCGGCAATGGGGAAGATGGGCTTATCCGGCCTGCTGATGCAGGTTACAAACATCTGGGACAATAAAAGAGATGAGATAAGACAGCAAGCGTCACATCTTGTTTCAGAAATCAATAATGTGCCCTCCGGAAAGGAGCAGGTAACCCTGTCTATCCTAGAGGATGCTTTTTCCGCACTTTTCGGTATGTTTGACTGGAGGAATGGGGGTTTTGGTCCGGCTCCCAAATTTCCTTCTCCTTCCATACTTATCTTCTTGCTAAACTGGTGGAAAACGGATAAGCGATCGCAGACCCTCACAATGATAGAAAATACCCTTTCTTCAATGGCAAATGGGGGTATTTTTGATCATCTGGGTGGAGGTTTCCATCGATACTCTACAGATGCTAGGTGGAATATTCCGCATTTCGAGAAAATGCTCTATGACCAGGCAATGCTTGTAATTGTTTATCTTCTGGCTTACCAGGCAACAGGAAATGTGCATTACAGGTCTGTGGCTGATTCGACAATTTCTTATATGGGGACAGTACTTCGCCATCCAGAAGGTGGATTCTATTGTGGGGAAAATGCTGACAGTGAGGGTAAGGAAGGTTTATTCTATCTGTGGTCCAGAGGGGAAATCGAGGATTCTATTGGGAAAAAAGATAGTGATTTTTTCCTGCAGTTCTATGATCTGATTCCTATTGATGTTGAAGGGTCTGAAAATGGAGGAGTATTGCGCCGAAATGAATATGCTATAAGTGACACTTCAGATGCAAAATTAAAAGAAATAAGATCACACCTGCTATCCCTTCGCAGTGAAAGGGTCAGGCCATCTCTTGATAATAAGATTCTTACAGACTGGAACGGGCTTGCAATAGCTGCCCTTTCAATGGCTTCCAGAATTTGCGGAGATGCTTCCAGCCTTAAAAAGGCCAAAGAAGCTGCTTCGTTTATTCTTTCCTATATGCGCAGGGATGATGGGAAACTGTATCATCGTTTCCATGAAGGCAATTGTGGCATTGATGGTTTTCTGGACGATTATGCTTTTCTGGCATTGGGATTGATTGAACTTTATGAAGCTACGTTTGAGACAAAATATCTGAAAACAGCAATTGAACTTGTGGATATAATGGTTGACGTGTTCTATGATGAAGAGCAGGGTGGTTTTTTCTTCTCTGCATCAGATGTATCTGATATTCCTCACAGGACAAAAAAAGTCTTTGATGGCCCCTATCCAAGCGGGAATTCAATGGCTGTATACAATCTTTTCTGGCTATTCCATATTACCGGTAATCTAGGCTACCGTGAGTTAGCCCAAGAAACCCTGTCTGCTTTTGGTGGAATGCTGAAGCGTTCTCCACCAGCCTATAGTTATATGCTAACCGGCTTTATGCTTGGGGAGGCTACCATTGTGGTAATAGTTACAGATTCTGAACAAATAGGGCTTAAAGAAATGATGGATGTTGTAAGGAAAAATTACCTCCCACAAACAATATTTTTATTGAAAAATCCCGGATCTGCCAGAGACCTGGCCAGGATTGCCCCTTATACGCTTGATATGAATGTAAAAGAAGGGAGAACTACAGCTTATGTGTGCAAAGGACAAAGCTGCACTCCTCCGGTCAACGACTCCCGGGAATTGGAAAGCCTGTTGTTTTGATCATTTAGAAGTACAGGGTATCTTTTGGACAGGCTTCTATACATCGGCCACATTTTATGCAGTCGGGATTGTTGCCTATATCCCTGACCGTCAGTTCCATGGGACAAACTTTTTCGCATTTCTTGCAATCTATACAAAGTTCATGTGCCATTTTAAGCTGGTAACGGTCTCCTCCTATTATTCTTTGTACAGTTCCCATCGGGCATACTGTACACCATGCCCTGGAATTGTAAAATCCACCCAGCAGGATTGCCAGTGTAGTTGTTACAATGCACATTGACACTAGTACGACTCCGATTTTTTCGAACATATTCTTTGTGGCAAATATCACTGATATCCTGTATATCATTACTGTCATCATAAGTACCAAGAGAGGGATTCGCAGCCAGAAACTTTTGAGGATATTCGGTATATCCTGTTCTCTTGACACTTTACTCAGTACGAAATCATACAGGCTTCCACGCGGACATAGGTTGCCGCAGAACCAGCGTCCTCTCACGACAGATGTAGCCAGCAGGGTGATCATTACAACTGCCATCAGATATCCAAGATAAGGATACCACAATCCACCCAATGAGACTACCAGGACAAGCAGCCACAGATAACGTGTAATCTTCAGCATTTTTACCATGCCTCCAGTTCTTTATCGACTTTGTTTACCCACTTATGTACAATTTGCATAATTATTTCCTTTATTTCGGTTTTTTCCTTCAGTTTATAGATATAGGTGTATCCTCCACGATCCAGATTTGTTTGAGATTTTGTAAGAATTTCTTTTTCATGTAATTTTTTAACAGATCTCTGGACTGTTGAAAGGTCAAGCCCGGTGTCATTTGCTATATCTTCGGTATTTACCCATTTTTCCGGAGTATCAAAAAATAACCCAATGACCTTCATATCGGCTCTTGTAAGATTCAGGGCACATTTGATGACATCGTTTAAACGGAATTCTTTACAGGCAAAGTCTATCATTCCAATACCTCTTATTATTTGCAGTACTGTCTATACTTAACAGTGTATATAAGTGCTTTTAACAACTGCCATTTATTGTCATAAAATAGCAGTACTCATGATATTACGAGATATATTTATCAATAATGTATATTATGAAGTAGCAGGCGATTACCATGAGCGGTCGTGAATATATGCTAGGCAACGTTGCCATTGCCCGCGGTATTGTAGAAGGGGCTGTGGACGTTGTGTCCGGTTATCCAGGGACCCCTTCTTCTGAAATAGTGGATACTCTGGCTTCTATGAAAGAAAAGGACTTCTATATTGAATGGTCCGTAAATGAAAAGGTTGCAATGGAAGTGGCTGCCGGTGCCTCTATGGCAGGAGCCCGTTCCGTGGTTACCATGAAACATGTAGGTCTGAATGTAGCTGCTGATCCCCTGATGACTCTGGCATACATGGGTGTCAAGGGAGGTATGGTTATTATAGTGGCCGATGACCCTTCCTGTCATTCTTCCCAGAACGAGCAGGATACTCGCAGGTATTCCGTCTTCTCACAGATTCCATGCCTTGAGCCATCAACCCCCCAGCAGGCCAAGGACATGATTCCTTATGCCTTTGAATTATCTGAAAAATATGAAATACCGGTAATCTTTCGCTCCACAACACGTATTTCCCACGGCAAGTCTGATATCAAACTTGCCCCTGTTAGGCAGAAGACAGGTGAAATCAAATTTGAAAAAAATCCAGACCGCTGGGTAATGGTTCCTAAAAATGCGAGGGTAAGACATCCACATCTGCTCTCGATCCAGCAGGATATTCGCGGCGAGCTTGAAATTTCCGGCTGGAATGAACTGATCTTAGAATCAGAAAGTACTGTTGGTATCATTGCTTGTGGAACAGCTGCAGTTTATGCAAAAGAAGCGCTTGACAGGCTTGGTATTACTGCTTCTTTTTTGAAGATAGGCACGTATCCAATTCCAGAAGACAGTGTTCGTCAACTTCTCGCGAAAACAGAGCAGGTAATTGTGATAGAGGAGCTTGAGCCTGTTATTGAGGACCAGTGCAAGGTAATTGCCAGAGATGTAGGGTTTGAAACTGAAATATTTGGTAAAGCAGATGGTCTTCTTCCCCGTACAGGTGAATTCAATGTTGATATTTGTATGGAGGGAATTGCTAAAGCCTTTGGAATTGATTCATGTGAATGTAAATCTGCAAAGCAGGATATGGAACTGCCTGTAAGACCGCCTGCAATGTGTCCGGGGTGCTCCCACAGGGGTACTTTCCATGTCATGAAAAAAGTATTTGGTGAAGATGCGGTATTTCCCAGTGACATCGGCTGTTATACTCTAGGTATCCAGCACGGTACGGTGGATACCACACTATGCATGGGAGCTAGTATCAGTGTTGCTTCGGGAATCTATGATGCCGGTGAGAAAAAACCCATATGCTGTACAATCGGTGATTCTACCTTTTTCCATACTGGAATTAACAGCTTAATGAATGCTATCTACAATAAATCTGATATCACTGTGTTGATACTTGACAACAGGACTACAGCAATGACCGGTCACCAGCCTAATCCGGGTATGGGTAAGACAGCAACCTATGAACCAACCGTGGAGGTTGCGTTTGATAAATTGTGTAGTGCAATGGGTGCTGAATTCGTGGAAGTGGTTGATCCCTACGACATAGATGCCACGGAGGATGTACTGGAGCGGGCAAAAGCTTATGAAGGGGTTTCAGTTGTGATAGCCAAACGTGCCTGTGTTATTTCCGCAGCAAGGGAAGGTATAAGATACACTCCGTTTATGGTTGATCAAGATCTCTGTAAGGGTTGTCGGAAATGCTTGAAATTTGGTTGTCCTGCAATTGAATTTGATGAGGTGTCCAAAAAAGCCTCCATAAATTCGATGTGCAGTGGCTGCGGATTGTGTGTTGAAATATGCACTTTCAATACTATCATGGAGATGAAAAAATGACTTCCAATTTATCAAACTTTGATCTTGTGATAGCCGGTGTGGGAGGCCAGGGTGCTGTCAAGGTTTCCGATATAATAGGCAAGGCAGCGGTTTCTGAAGGGATGGATGTCCGGGCAGCAGAGACCCACGGCATGGCTCAGCGTGGTGGTTCTGTTGTAAATTATGTAAGACTTGGTTGTGAATTGGGTTCTCTTATATCCTGCGGCACTGCCCACGGTATGCTGGCACTGGAGCCTGTAGAGGCAATACGCTACATCAGTGATGTGGCAAAAGATGGAGTTGTGGTGATGAATACCTCTCCGATTTATCCGGTAACAGTCACATCGGGACAATGTATCTACCCTGATCCACAGGAAATAGTTACCAGATTAGAGAGGGATTACAAGGTTGTGGCCTTTGATGCTGTAGCCCTTGCCAAACAGGCTGGAAATATGAAAACCCTGAATGTTGTGATGCTGGGGGCAATTTCCTCTTATCTTCCAATGCCCGAGGAAACACTGATGGAATGTATAAGGAATATGGTTCCCCCAAAGACCATTGAAACCAACCTGAAGGCATTCATGCTGGGCAGGGAAACAACAAGAAAGTAACAATATGACCATGTACAGTATACCGGTTTCATGCTTTGATCTTGACTACACCCTGGATTGTGGTCAGGTATTTCGCTGGTCAAAAGAAGATGACTGGTGGCACGGTGTGGTACAGGGAGATTATGTACATGCTTTCTATGAACAGGAGGCGGGGACTCTTTACATTGATTCCCGTCTGCCTGTTGAGTTTTTTATTAAATATTTCAGGCTGGAAGATGACCTGCCGTATATCTTTTCCTCGATCGATCATGACCCTTATGTGCATGAAGCAATAGCAAAATACAGGGGTTTGAGATTGATCATGCAAAATCCCTGGGAATGCCTTGTATCTTATATGATAGCAACTGCTTCGAATATTCCTCGTATAATGAAATCCATCGAGAAACTGTCCCGTCTACTTGGAGAGGAAATTGTTGATGGGATCTATGCTTTTCCTGAAATATCTGCTCTTGCAGCTTGTTGTGGTGAGGATCTTTGTGACTGTAGTCTGGGTTTCAGGGCACGCCGACTTGTCAAAGCTGCCAGGATGATAGAATCAGGGGAGTTAGATCTGTGGGGGCTGTATGATATGGATTATTTTCAAGCCAAACAGCAATTGATGAATATAGAAGGCATCGGGGATAAGGTGGCTGATTGTATCCTCCTTTTTTCCTATGGAAAAATGGAAGCTTTCCCTGTAGATACCCATGTTGACAAGGTCATCAGAAATTATTATTCCAATAGTTTTGAAGGGCCTTATACCAAACCCAAAATGGCTGAGTGGGCAAGATCCTATTTTGGATATTACTGTGGTTATGCCCAGCAGTATCTTTTCTATCAGCACAGGCTTGAAGGTAAACTGGGCAGTGGAATGGATTAAAGGAATTCATTGAGGAAAGCCCTATAGTTGATATCCTTTATTTGCAGGATATTTTCTCCGGACAGGATTTCATATCCTTTTTTAATGCTTTTTGCAACCTGTTTGCCCAGGGAACAGTTGTAAATCTCATTTTCAAGTAATATAGATGCTGTTGTGTATTTGCGTGGGACTTCAGCGACATATTTCCCGCCTTCGATGTAGAATGCAAACACATCTGTTCTGTCGGTATATTTCTCCCTGAACATTTCAGCATGTTGTTTAACCCATACCGGAGGACCTCTGTGTTTTTTGACAGTTGCAATTTGGGCATTCTCAAGTTCAATGGTAAGTACGACATCCTTGCCTACCCAGATGCCACTTTTAATGGGATGAAAATCTTGTTTTTCAAGTAATGCTTCCACTGACTTTTGCATTTTGAAAAGCTGGGGATATAGTATATCTTCGACAATTTTGGGGCTCTGGAACTTCAGCACAATTATGGAGCTTGTTCTTTTATTCATTCTCTGGATTATTTCACCATCAGATAGCGGGTTTGCAATCTTCCTTGAAAAGTAGGATTCCTTTGGCTCTTCTAGGTATTGGCGGCAGAGATCAATGAATAGACAAAACTTGTCAAGTGATAGAGCAGCAGCTACGTTTCTTCCTGCATCTGTGGGGTCAATCACCTGAAGAGGCTCGCTAAATTCTTTTGTAGGCTTCAGGAACTCTATTTTCTGATTCGGCTCCCATGCTGATGCGGCTTCAAGCACGTTTTTGAAAGAGCCGTAATGGATTATTAGCAGTTCAGTGAGATAGCCTGAGAAACCCCGGGTTTTCAGTTCTGAGCCATATGTCCTTCCGGCTTTCATGAATTGTTTGAGTAACAGGACATCATCTTCAAGTCCTTTGATCCTCTCTTTTATGAAGCGGTTGTGAAAAGGCGTCCTGTCAACAGCTGAGATTATTCTGGAAGCATCGCTTACACGGTAACAGGGTACAACGTCTATATCAAATCCTTCATAGTCCAGTTTGATATAGGGGTGTTCTGCATAACCTTCTTCCCAGGACTGGGCTTCTTTTGCAAGTTCGTGTCCTATGAATAAACCATAGTCTTCCAGCTTTTCCCTTGGTAGGGTGGGATCAAAACTGATGAATATATCCAGGTCATGGATGCCGGTTATCCATGTATTACGGGCGGCTGAACCTACTAGCTGCACTTTTGCGTCAGGAATATTTGCTTTTTTGGCTATCTGGCTTATTCTGTCGATTAGATAACTGGCGGTTTTTTCCAGTTTTTTTCTTTCTTTTAATGAGGGTTTGATCTTTTCAAGCACTTTTTGTTCCAGAGGTAGCATGTAAATCCTTTTGGGTTTTTTATTGAGTAACTATTTTGTAAGTAGACTTTAACATTCTTTTGCTATATATTATTTGAAGCTATATACTGATTCTTTTATTGTTATTTTAGAATATAAATAAACATAAAATCTCGTAACGATAAAAATTTATAGCTATCGAACTTATTTTCTATGGATAACGGGAGTTTGGCAGACGGAGCTTGCGGGTACAGATTTAACTGCCGTTGTCTTTTTAAGTAAACATTTGGGGGTAATATATGTTAAGTGAAAAGATGACCGAAGCGTTAAATGAACAGATAAACAGGGAAATGTATTCTGCTTATCTTTACATGGCAATGTCGGCTGCAAGTAACTATAAAGGACTTGATGGTTTTGCAAATTGGTTCATGGTACAATATCAGGAAGAAATGACCCATGCCATGCGCATATATGATTACCTGAAAGGGCAGGGAGCCCAAATTGAACTTAAGGCAATAGAACAACCTCCAAAGGAATTTGGTACGCCCCTTGAGATGTTCAAGGCAACCCTTGAACACGAACAGTTCATCACGAGGTCCATCAATGAATTGGTAACCCTTGCAAATGAAGAGAAGGATTATGCAACAAATATATTTTTGCAATGGTTTGTCACTGAACAGATCGAAGAAGAGAGCAACGATAATGAGATAATCAGCAAACTCCAGCTTGCAGGTGAAGAAGGCAATGGCCTGTTCATGATTGACAAGGAACTCGAGGCAAGAGTGTTCACCCCGCCAGCACAGGAAGGACAGTAATAAGTTAAAGGAGGATTTGATATGGAAATTGAAGAGTTAATTAAAGGAAAAGTATCGGAAGGCAAAGAGAAACATGTACCTGACATTTCAATTGGTAAGTCGCATGGCTCAGACGTGGAAGATCTTGTGACGGTTCATGTAGGTAAGGAAGTTGCACACCCAAATACGGTTGAGCATCATATTGCATGGCTTGAGCTCTACGGTGTTAAAAAAGGAGAGCATGCTGCAGGTTCCAGCTACGGTGGGGATAAATATGGTCAGGTTGTGGATCTGGGCCGTGCAGAATTTGGTCCCTCTTTCACCGAACCCCTTGCGAGATTTAAGGTAAATGTTGCAGATTTCAGTGCTTTATTTGCGATTTCCTACTGCAATGTACATGGTCTGTGGCAAAATATCATCGAACTCTAAAGGATTGGTAAATTCATGGGTACAAATGCAGATAATGTAAAAGAAATCAAGGGTTTTCTTCCAAGGTCCATAAGGTATGCCCAGGACATAAATGAAGACTTCTCTGAAGCTCTTGCGTCCTTTTATACTGCTGTGTGGGAAGATAGGGAGGATGGTCTCTCAATGAAGGAGAAACACCTTCTTGTCTTTTCCATTGCCTGTTCCAATAACAACAGTGAAAGTGCAGTAAAAATTCTTGAAAGACTCAAGAAATTCGGAGCTACCCGTACTGAGGTCACGGATTGTATGATGATCGCTGCCTGGACAGGCGGGATCCAGAATTTCACTGATTTCAGCAGACAGGTATTAAAACAGATGGATAAACTGGAATTTTGAAATAAAGTGGGGATTAATTATGGAAGAAGCAGAACCAACAAGAATGCCTTTGATAGGCGATGAAGCACCGAGT
>JBMCCK010000006.1:0-13807 GCA_048619255.1 Methanohalophilus sp.
ACCAAGTACGTCTGTGGCCACGGTACTTCCCTTGGAGGTGTCATTATCGATTCCGGTAATTTCGACTGGGGTAGCGGTAAATTCCCTGAGTTTACAGAACCCGATCCGAGCTACCATGGTCTTGTGTACTGGGATGCATTCAATGACGTTCCTGAGATGGGTAACATCGCTTTTGTCATGAAGGCCCGGGTCCAGTGGCTAAGGGATCTGGGAGCAGCAGTAAGTCCTTTTAATTCGTTCCTTTTCCTGCAAGGACTGGAGACTCTATTCTTGCGTGTGAAAAAGCATTCTGAAAATGCATTTGAGATCGCCCGTTTCCTGCAGAGTCATCCAAAAGTTGCATGGGTGAATTATCCAGGATTTGGAGACCATATCAGTCATGAAAGGGCTGTAAGGTATCTCAAAGGAGGCTTCGGGCCGATAGTTGGATTCGGCATTAAGGGAGATCTTGAAGCCGGTAAACAATTCATTGAAAATCTTGAGCTGTTCTCCCATCTTGCCAATATCGGGGATGCAAAAAGTCTCGTTGTTCACCCTGCTTCCACTACTCATCAGCAGCTTACACCGGAAGAACAGGCAAGTACCAGTGTTACACCTGATTACATCCGTTTGTCCATTGGTATCGAAGATGCAAAAGATCTGATAGCAGATCTCGATCAAGCCTTGAACGAGGTGAATGTATGACCGAGAGGTCCGTAGGTTATGTGGAAACAAAATTTCATCATTTAAAAGAACCCTTCAGGCTTGTTAGTGGTGATGAACTGGCAGAGGTTTCCATAGCTTATGAGACCTATGGCAAACTGAATTCTGACAAATCCAATGTAATTCTTATATGCCATGCGCTAACCGGAGATGCCCATGCTGCCGGCTGGCATGAAGGTGATAAGAAACCGGGCTGGTGGGATATTGTAATTGGACCCGGCAAGGCTTTTGATACCAATAAGTATTTTGTAATCTGTTCTAACGTCCTCGGAGGATGTAAGGGGACCACCGGTCCCGCCTCAACCAATCCATTATCCGGTTTGCCGTATGGTTTGTCTTTTCCTCGTATTACTATTGAAGACATGGTGAACCTGCAACACACACTACTTAACAATCTTGGTATTTCCGGCCTTTATGCAATAACAGGGGGTTCCATGGGAGGCATGCAGGTTCTGCAATGGGCAGTATCCTATCCCGGTTTCATGAAAAGGGCCATTGTGCTCGCATCCACAGCAATTTCCTCGCCCCAGCAGATTGCCTTTAATGAGGTTGCAAGACAGGCAATAATAAGAGATCCTTATTGGAATGATGGAGATTATTATGGGAGGGAATTGCCCAGACAGGGCCTTTCCCTTGCACGCATGATTGGACACATCACTTACCTGAGCGATGATTCCATGCATGATAAGTTTGGCAGGGATATCAGGGAAAACGAAATGTTCCAGGTGGAAAGCTATCTACACCATCAGGGTGATACTTTTACCAGCCGTTTTGATCCTAATTCCTACCTTTATCTTACCGGAGCAGTTGACAAGTTTGATCTAAGTAATGGTTATTCCCTTGCAAAAACCTTCAGCAATATAGAATCAGAATTTATGGTCATTTCTGTATCTTCGGATTGGCTTTATCCTTCATACCAGTCCGAGGAAATAGTTCAGGCTCTGGGTTCCAATGATATAAATGTGCAGTATCGTAAACTCATTTCACATTTTGGTCATGATGCCTTTTTGTTGGAAAAGGGGCAATTAAATTATCTTCTATCCACTTTCCTGGGTCATCTCACTGTGGGGGATGTCATGTCGGAGAATGTATCTACTCTCCACGAAGGGTGCACTCTGGAAGAGGCGGCGCAATTAATGATTTTGAAAAATGCAACGCATATTCCGATTTTGGAAGCAAGTGGGCGTATTACGGGTATAGTGACTTCCTGGGATATCACAAGGGCTGTTGCTAACAAGATAAATTCCATCGAAAAAATACTATCCAGAGATATTTTGACATCCCATCCCGATGAAAACCTTTCCAGTGCAGCTCTTATTATGGAAGATCATGCAATCTCGGCCCTTCCTGTGGTTGATAAGAAAGGTTGTCTTGTAGGGATCCTTTCCAGTGATACTATAAGCGCAATGGTGGGAAAGGGTGCAAAGTGAGACGAGTGCTGTGATTTATGGCAGTTACTCTGTCCCTTTCTTTTCTTTTGTATTTGCAGGCTTTTTAAATTTATTTTTATACCACATTTTCCTGCGATAATAGTTCAGGGGATGATTGATTCTCTTGCAGAGGTCATCGGCACCATGGCAGTTGCCATAGGTTTTCATGGTGCTGCACGAGGGGGGAGTATATTTTGTACCTGAGGAACCGGCAATATGTTCAATCTGGTATCGTGTTTTTTCTTCATCAAAATCCGGGGAGACATTGAACATGTTGATTATATCATCTACTGTCATGCCGATCCCTGTCAAAAAGGAAGTCATTGCAAACCTCATTGAATGGGCAAGGTTTACTCCTGTACGAACATTATTGATAGCATAATTGATACAGGGGGGGAACAGTTTACTGTCCACCTCTCCCATCTGGCCACTTTCAATATCGCCTTTCTTTTGCTGGAGTAGTTCCTTCAATCTTGACAGTGGACCCGAACAATCGGTGCAGGTCTTTTCGGGAACTTTGAGGGGCAGGCTGTCATGAATACTTTTTTTAATTGCTTCCTGCAGCAAGCGGGCAAAATCTTTTCTTTCAACGAAAACGTTGCCATGTACCATTCTCTGGTTTATCAGTTTCCACTCAATTGCTTTGAGAGTTGTAGAATATTTTAAGAAATCCGCAAAATGTAAATGGAAGCCTCTTTCATGTTGTTTGGCATGGATTCTGAATTCTTCTCCTATTTCCCTGAGAAAAAAATCTTCTCTCTCTAAAAGCAGGGAATATGCAGCTTCGGCTTCAGCATGAGAATATTTACGGTTAAGGTAGGGATCGTTCAGGCAGGATACGAGTATTCTTGCATAAGGGTAGGAAAGAAGTTCTGTGAGTACCCGTCCCTCATCTGTATTTGTAAGAGAGGGTTTACTGATGCCCGTGGTCAGAGACTGGATTAATCTTTCCTCGCCCCGGAGTCTGGCTGATTGGAACGCCCTTGAACTTATAAGGCGGTCCAGATCAAAATCCAGTTCTCCGACATATTGCGAAGCGGCGGATGTAAAGGGGTACAGCGCAAGTTCTGCCCTTTCCATAATTTACTCAGACTCTATTCTGGGGGCCAGCAGGTATCCGACCTTGCCTCTTCCACCTGCAATTTCAAAATTGATCTTGATAGGGAAATCATTTCCTATCTGGAGGGTTACTTCATTGGATTTAGATGCAGGTTTGACGATATCTGAAAGATAATCCAGAGAAAACAATG
The DNA here is from genome assembly GCA_048619255.1 of Methanohalophilus sp. Taxonomy (GTDB): domain Archaea; phylum Halobacteriota; class Methanosarcinia; order Methanosarcinales; family Methanosarcinaceae; genus Methanohalophilus. Next base: position 3,383 of record JBMCCK010000006.1, read on the forward strand.
ACCGTGCAGGTCCCGGTGTGATGCTTATCAATTCATCACGGGGCATTTCCTGACGCATACGATCAGTGTCGCCTTCTGCTTCCAGGAAGAAAGTTTCTCCTTCAACACCCATTGACATATGGTCACTGATCTTCTCGGCTGCTTTTACGGTCCTGCTGAATCCTTTACCGTTAATAACGATCTCTGCAGGCAGTTCTAGCTGGGGGATCCTGGGTTCGGCACGGATTGTAGAGGGGTCAAGTAATGTAAGTGTATATGATATTCCGCCAATGCTTATGGAGAGTTTCCTGGAATCCTCTTCCAGTTTCATCTTCACTTTGTCCGTTTTTTCTGCGACACCCAATATGTCCAGAACTCTCGTAAGGTCCAGTCCGATTTCGCTTTCCTCTGCCTGGTATTCATCAAAAGCATCAGCCTGAAGTTCAAAGCTTACCATGGCAACGTTGGCCGGGTCCACAGCTTTCACACTGATACCTTCAGGTGAGATGTGTACCCGGGCTTCGTCAACCAATACAGATAATGATTCTATGGAATCTTTCAGAAGTGATGCATCAATTGTTGCCTCTAACATTTTGTCGCTCCGCCTGATTATTTTAAAATCTGAAAATCATTATACGCGACAGGTTATATAAGTTTTTATTTTGTCGGAGGTATCAGTCATATTCTCTCCAGGTGTAACTGCATTTTGTACACTTAAAGAACCTCGTCTCCGATTCATCTGCTGAACGTAGTTGTCGCATCCACCAGTATGCTTTGTTATTTCCACATTCAGGACACTGGGCAAGTGTTGTAGGTAACCCTTCATCGACATCTTCTTCAAGCACTGTAACCTCACGTTCATCACGTTTGGTTTTTGAAACCATGGTTTCTGCGCCTTCTTCCCTGCTTTTCTCATATCCACATTTGCGACACTTAAGGTCCCCGTCGCTGGGAAACATCATACTCTTACATTTTGGACAAAATTCCATCAATATCATCTCCTGCATCATTTAGGATCCGCTGGTGGTCAAAAGCGAGTTCTGGCAGGTTGTTGGGATTAAAACATCCAACTTCTGCAGCATCTGTATCTGCCCTTGGTTCGCCTTTGCCTACTGCAAGGTAGGCCACGGATACTGTGTGGCCCCTGGGATCACGGGAAGGGTCTGAATATACACCAACCAATTTGAGTATTTCGATTAGAAGCCCCGTTTCTTCCATTACTTCTCTCTTTACCGCTTCTTCTGTGGTTTCGCCAATCTCTACAAAACCACCCGGCAGGGCAAATAATCCCCTGTAAGGTTCATTTTTCCTTTTAATAAGTACTATCTTGCCTTTTAATATGATTACGCCATCGACTGTTAGGAGGGGAGTTTTTGGTCTCATTCTGACAAAACCTTAATACTATAGATACTATATTAATACTGGATACTTATTAAGGTGCTTCCAAAATGACAGATTATATTTTATTGATATCAATAGGGTTAATGATTCTTTCAGCTATTCTTCCCGGTAAATTATCCTATCGTAAACTGATAGGCGCTTTTGGATGGATTATTTTTGGTGCGCACTGGGCTTACCAGCCAATCCATTACATGGAAATTAACGATTATTTCAATGTATTCCTTATGATAATGATTGCCTGCTTCTGTCTTATGATGGCCTATTCTATGATAGATGAATACAGGACAGGAATACTGCCTGTTACAAACCTTGATATCACCTCAATGGTGACCAGTGCTACTGCAATAGGTTCGCTTTTTTACTTCCCGTTTGCCCAGTTACCTTCACTTAATTACTGGATTATTGGTACTGTTACAAATAACATCACCTGGCTTCTTGGTGTTCTGGGCTATCAGGTTACTCAGGATTCCTGGAACCTGATCTCCTACAACGGCTATACAGTGGAGATTATTCTTGCCTGCACTGCTATTGAAAGTATTGCCCTCTTTAGCGGCCTGATCGTTTCTGTCAGGGCACCTGCTTTTAAGTTGTTCCAGGCATTTATGGTTTCAGTACCGGTTATCTATATACTGAATATTTTTCGCGATGTTTTTGTGATTATAGCTTATGGGGAGCAATGGTTTGGTGCGGAAAGTTTTGAGATTGCCCACCATATGATTGCCAAGATGGGTTCGGCTTTAGCTCTATTTGTAATCGGCTATGCTGTTTTGAAGATTCTTCCCCAGCTCTTCGATCTGATCGACGGACTTGTGTCCCTTTCAAGGTTCAGGTTAAAGGGCATTATTGATAAAATTGCAGGAAACAGGTAAATGCTTGCAAAAGGTTCTCATAGCTGGGTTTTTACGGCCTCATTACTCACAATTGCAATGGGATTTATGTATGTTATTTCGCGATTGCAGATATTTACCTCTCAATTTATGCTGGATATGCCGCTGCTGGGAGGAAATACTTTCTTTTTGAGTTTTTTGGGCAGGCAAATATTCCTCTACTCCACTTTTGGGTTCGGTTTGCTGACAGTATTTTTTGTTGTCTTTTTCCGTGATCCCAAGCGGGATTCCCCTCTCTGTAAAAGCTGTATCCTTGCTCCGGCCGATGGTAAAATTTCGGATATCAGGGGCCGTAAGGTTTGTATCTTCATGAACCTTAACAATGTTCACGTCAACCGTGCTCCTTTTTGCGGTAAAGTTTTATCTGTGAAACACTTCAAAGGAAGTTATCTGCCGGCATTTACAAAAGATTCCTCGCGCAATGAGAGAACAAATATCATGCTGCAGACATCCGCAGGAAAAATAGAAGTAACCCAGATAGCCGGTTTCCTGGCACGCCGGATAGTTACCTATGTGGAGGAAGGGGATAAAATCCTGCAGGGAGAAAAGATCGGGATGATACGGCTGGGTTCCCGGGTGGATGTTACTATCCCTGAAGGATTTGATATTTGTGTCAGTAAAGGGGATAAGGTATATGCAGGCGATACCAAAATTGCAAAAACCCCACATCATGAGAGGTAATGGATGGATATCTTCAAGGATCTGGTCCTGCCGGACATAATGACATTAACAAACGCGGTTTTCGGACTTTTGGCCATCTTTGCGGCCTTCAGCGGACATATTGGGCTGGGTTTTGTTTTTGTGCTGGTTGCAGCGGTAGCCGATGGGATGGATGGTTATCTGGCACGTACTATTAGCCAGGGTCCAATGGGGGAGTACCTTGATTCTCTTGCAGACGCTGTTTCTTTCGGAGTGGCTCCCTCATGCCTGGTCTTTTTAGGTGTATCAGGTTCCCTGCGTTATGCAGCGGGTCTTTTTGCCTGCCTGTATCTGGTTTGTGGGATATTGCGGCTTGCCCGTTTCAATACAAAGAAAAAAACGATTCTGGATTTTGAGGGTCTGCCAATCACGGCTTCTGCTGTGGTTTTATCATCCTATGCCCTGCTTGCACCCCGATATATCTATACCTGGGTTATCTTCGGCCTGGTGGTGCTGTTGTGCTATCTGATGATCAGTGATCATCCTTATCCCAAACTTCGAGGTCCCAGGGCCATGGGTGCTGTATCAATACTCTTTTTCTCAACAATACTGTCCTATTTCCTGCTTAATTCCTATATGTGGGTATTCTCCACTATCCTGTTCCTTTCCCTGATGCTGTATCTGGAATCTCCGATAATGAGGATTCCCAGGCAGTATTATGAAAAATGAGTTAAAATGGTTTAATTATATTAGGAAAAAGGGAGATTATGTATGTTCTTCTCCCTTTCTGACCTCGAAGTTAAGGCCACGCTCATCGGCATCAACAACAACAGTATCGGATTCCATAACCTCTCCACTGACAATACGTTTGCCTATCTCGGTTTCAAGTTCGTTCTGGATGACCCTTTTCAGTGGTCTCGCACCGTACGTCTCACTGTAGCCAGCATCTCCCAAGTATTTCTTCGCCCGGTCAGTGATTTCAAGATCGATTCTGCGCTCTTTGAGCCTCTGCACCAAGTCCTCTATCTTGATATCCACGATGTATGTCAGTTGATCCTTGGTAAGGGCACGGAATATGGCAATCTCGTCTATACGGTTGAGGAATTCCGGTCTGAAGTGTTTGGTGAGTTCGTTCATGGCCGTCTCCTGCATCTTGCTGTAGGCAACTCCTTCTTCCAGTTTGGAGATAGCATAATCCACACAGATGTTGGAGGTCATGATCACTATCGTATTTTTGAAATCCACAGTCCTGCCTTTTGAATCGGTCAATCTACCGTCATCGAGTAACTGGAGCATGATATTGAATACATCGTGATGGGCTTTTTCGATCTCATCAAACAGAACGACCGAATAGGGATTCCTGCGTACGGCTTCGGTAAGCTGGCCTCCTTCATCATGGCCGATGTAGCCCGGTGGAGCACCGATAAGCCTTGCAACTGTGTGTTTTTCCATGTACTCGGACATATCAATGCGGATCATATGATCCTCACTATCGAAAAGTTCAGTGGCAAGAGCTTTGGCGAGTTCTGTCTTACCCACACCGGTAGGTCCCAGGAAGATGAAACTGCCGATTGGCCTACGAGGATCCTTGATTCCCGCCTGGGCACGGATCACAGCATCTGAAACGGCTTTTACTGCCTCGTTCTGGCCAATCACTCTCTCATGCAGGCGATCTTCCAGATGCACCAGTTTTTCCCTTTCTCCCTCCATGAGTTTGGTAACTGGAATTCTGGTCCACTCGCTTACTACATGTGCAATGTCCTCCTCGTCCACCTCTTCCTTGAGAAGCATATTGGTTTGCTTTTCCTTCAGACGATTTTCCTCTTCCTCGTATTCATGCTGCAGGGGGACAAGAGTGCCGTATTTCAGGCGGGATGCCTTTTCAAAATCACCTTCTGTTTCTGCCAGATCCAGCTGGGTTTTTGTGTCATCTATCTGCTCTTTGAGGCTGTTCAGTTTTGCAATGGTGGCCTTCTCGTTTTCCCAGCGAGTTCGCATTGCGTCGGATTCGGCCCGGATTTCCGAGATCTCTTTCTCCAGGCTCTGCAGCCTTTCTTTTGAAGCAGCATCCTTTTCCTTTTTCAGGGCTTCCTTCTCGATCTCAAGTTGCATCAGTTTCCTGTCAGCTTCATCCAGACTAGCCGGTTTGCTGTCGATGGCAGTCTTTACCTTCGATGCTGCCTCATCCAGCAAGTCTATGGCTTTGTCAGGCAAAAACCTGTCTGAGATATACCGGTCACTCAACACGGCGGCTGCCACAAGGGCACTATCCTTTATCCGTACTCCGTGATGCACTTCATATTTCTCTTTCAGCCCTCTCAGGATAGAGATTGTGTTTTCCACATCAGGGGCATTCACCATCACAGGCATGAACCTGCGCTCCAGGGCTGCATCCTTCTCGATGTATTTCCGATATTCATCAAGGGTGGTTGCACCTATGCAGTGCAGTTCTCCCCTGGCCAGCATCGGTTTGAGCAGGTTGCCCGCATCCATTGCACCTTCTGTGGCTCCTGCTCCTACAATGGTATGCAATTCATCGATGAACAGTATAATCTGGCCTTCGGATTCGGCCACTTCTTTCAGTACTGCCTTGAGCCTTTCCTCAAATTCTCCCCGGAACTTGGCTCCTGCTACCAGGGAACCCATGTCCAGAGCCACGATACGTTTGTTCTTCATTGCATCGGGGACATCCTTTTTTGCGATACGCTGTGCCAGCCCTTCAACAATTGCGGTCTTGCCCACGCCTGCCTCTCCGATTAGTACCGGGTTATTCTTCCTGCGGCGGGACAGTATTTCTATCGTATGCCTGATCTCATGGTCCCTGCCTATTACCGGGTCAAGTTTTCCCTGGTTGGCAAGTTCTGTAAAATCGATACCGTATTTTTCCAGAGGTTCATATGTATCCTCCGGGTTTTCTGATGTCACTCTGCGGTTCCCCCTGATTTCCTTGATCGCCTGTTTCAGGCGCTCTTCATCTGCCCCGAATTCCTCGAGCAGTTCCTTGCTGTAGCTGCCCTTTTCCCGGGCCAGGGATACCAGTATATGCTCTACACTAGTATATTCGTCATTCATCTTACTCGCAAGGGTTGCAGCATTATCCAGTACCCGGATGGCTTTCTGGGTGAAGTAAACGTTCTCGCTTCCCGGACCTGATACCTGCCCAAGCCCTGACATGTGTTTTTCGAGTTGTTCTTTTACCATTGCACTGGAAATGTTCATCTTGTCGAGCAAAGAAGGCACAAGTCCTTCCCTTTGTTCCAGAAGAGAAAGGAATAGATGCTCCGAATCAATCTGCTGATGATAATATCTTGCAGCAATGGTTCGGGAATTTTGTATTGCCTCCTGGGCTTTCTGTGTGAAATTATTCAGGTCCATACTGATCCTCCATTACTTAATTCAATATTTCAGGGCTTTATACTTTTGGAGTGTTTTTCTGAAGACATTCTCTCCCCAAAGAGTAATGCCTAAAAAAAAAGCCCTGCAAGATGGCAGGGCTTGCCCGATACCATTAGATTATAATTGCAGGTGCATTTTCATCTTTCTCCTCATCGTATTCAGCCACAAGGGCTTCGGTGGATAGTACCATTCCTGCAATTGAAGCTGCATTCTGTAAGCCGCTCCTGACTACTTTAGTCGGGTCGATTACACCTGCATTGTAAAGGTTCTCAACGATTCCCTTTTTGGCATTGTACCCGACTTCTTCGTCAGCTTCGGCTTTGATAAGAGCTATTACCTCTGCTCCTTCTTTGCCTGCATTGTGTGCGATTTGGCGCAGAGGTGCTTCCAGGGCCTTTTTCACTATGTTGGCACCTACCATCTGTTCTTCCTCGAGCTCAAGGGCTTCCAGGCTTGGGATTGCATGGAATAATGTCACTCCACCACCTGCAAGCACACCTTCTTCAACGGCGGCTTTTGTGGCATTGAGGGCATCGTCGATCCTCATCTTCTTTTCTTCGAGTTCGGTTTCGGTCGCAGCACCCACTTTGATTACTGCCACGCCACCGCCGAGTTTGGCCAATCTCTTCTGCAGTTCCTTCTTCTTGTATTCAGCATCAGTGATATTTATCTGGGACTCTATCATTTCCATACGGCTTTCGATATCACCTTTATCCCCTTTTCCTTCGATGATTGTTGTCTTCTGCTTGTCCACACTGACCTTGTGGGCACTTCCGAGCATCTCGTCGGTAACATCCTCAAGTTTCATTCCCTTGTCTTCACTGACAACAGTTCCACCTGTCAGGACAGCCAGGTCTTCCAGCATGTCCTTCTGGTCATTACCAAATCCAGGGGCTTTGACTGCACTGACTTTCAGGGACCCTCTCATAATATTGAGAATAAGGGCCGCCTGTGCATCCCCTTCTACATCCTGTGCTACTATCAGGAGGGGTTTTCCTTCCTGTGCGACTTTTTCGAGCACAGGTACAATCTGGTTTACATTATTGATTTTCTTGTCTGTAAGGAGGATATATGGATTCTCAAGTTCACAAACCATTTTTTCCTGATCGGTTGCCATATAAGGTGAGACATATCCTCTGTCAAACTGCATACCTTCAACAACTTCCAGGGTTGTTTCCATTGTTTTGGAGTCGTCTACGGTAATTACTCCATTGTAACCGACCCTATCCATAGCATCGGATATCAGTTTGCCTATTTCCTCATCATTGTTGGCAGAAATTGTTCCTACCTGTATGATCCTTTCCCTGTCCTTTACTTCCTTGCTTTGGGTCTGCAGGTATTCAACGGCTTTAGCGGTTGCTTTATCGATTCCCCTTTTGATCTCAATGGGATTGGCGCCTGCTGTAATATTGCGTATGCCTTCACCAATCATTGCCTGTGCCAGCAATGTCGCTGTAGTTGTTCCGTCCCCTGTATTATCCTGTGTGCGTGAAGCAACTTCTTTGACAAGCTTTGCCCCCATGTTCTCAAACTTGTCTTTTAGCTCTATTTCTTTGGCAATTGTGACACCGTCATTGGTAACTGTAGGGTTGCCTGACTTATCAAGCACGACATTTCTTCCCTTGGGCCCAAGAGTTACTTTAACGGTGTTGGATACTTTGTCAATACCTCTCAGTAAAGCCTGTCTGGCGTTTTCGTCGAAAGTTATCTGTTTAGTAGTCATTTGTACACCCCGATAATTTATTCCTCAACAATTGCAAGTACGTCTTTGAAATCTATGAATAGGTATTTCTCTCCGTCCATTTCCATTTCATCACTCTGGAAACCACCATAGATGATATGATCACCTTTTTTAACCGGTAATTCTTTGCCGTCTTCATATGTGCCTACGGCCACAACATTCCCTTCTTTTTTCTCTTTCTGGGCACTTTCCGGGATATATATTCCTCCGGAAGTGACATCCTCTTCTTTTATGGGTTTGATCAGAACTCTTTCTCCAACTGGTTTTACATTCATGTTTTATCCTCCTGACCTGTTCAGACTGACTTGGTCAGTATGGAATCTTAATGAAATGTCTACTATTTAAACCTTTTGTTTTTTATACATTTCATACACGTTTTATAGATATCATATCTACATAATACAGTTATTTTTATATACTATTATTCTGTAAGTCATCTCTTATGAGCCAGCAGATTATTTTGGTAAATCTGGAAAAACCCAGGGAAAAGGACCCGGAAAAGGATTTACACTGGTTATGTGATAGTTTTGGTCTGTCTTCGGGAAGGGACATAGAAAATACGGCAAACCAGATTGTAATGACCTTGCTTGATAACATTGCCGAGAATGAACGTGTTTCATCGGAAATGATAGCTGAGGCTCTTGGCATAAATCTTTCTCGTGTTAATCACCATGTAAGGAATTTGGTAAAGGCAGGACTTGTTTATCGTGAAAAACGCCTGCTTTATCTCAGGGGGGGAAGTCTGAAAGCAGCAGTACATGAAATGCGCAAAGACTCCGAGAGGATGTTTGATGAACTGGAAGCCATAGCTTCAGAAATTGACAGGCAAAAAGGCATCAGTAACCGTTGAAGATAGTGTTCTGTCGCATCTAGTTTCTAAAGTACTGCTTTCAATTCTATATTATTTCTTGCATATGTTAGTATATTTCATATGGATATATATTTTCGGATACCTGTATATGACAGGATACGTCAACCAGAAAAATTTATCGATCATTCAGATTTAACATTTTTATTATATCTTAGTATCATATAGTATTGTATTATTCAAAGACTGTCGTGTAATGCATGAATAAGAAAAATGCGAAACCTATGATAATTGAAATGGAAAATGTCACAGTTTGCAAAAAAGGCAATATATTACTGGACAATTTCTCTCTTAATATTAAAAATGGAGAAAATGTTGCAATTATAGGTCCCAATGGAGCGGGCAAATCATCTTTTATCAAAACGATTACAGGAGACCTCCGTCCTCTTCACTCTGAAAAAACAATTGCCCGTTTATTTGGAAAGGAGCGCTGGAATATTTTCGGGCTGCGCAATAAAATGGGTATAATCAGCGGTGATTTGCAGGATGAATACATGCGTGATATTCCGGGAATCGAGGTAGTGATATCTGGTTTTTTTAGCAGCATAGGCCTCTATCGCAATCATAATATTACCGGGGATATGAAAAGGCGGGCCCATGAGGTGCTCGGCTTTCTTGGCATTGAGCATCTTGGCTTACGTCCCATTAACGAAATGTCAACAGGACAGGCCCGCAGGTTACTGGTTGCAAGGGCACTTGTGCATGACCCTGATGTACTGATACTGGATGAACCTACAAACAGCTTAGATCTCAGGGCACGGCATATTTTCAGGCAGTCCATGCGCACGATTGCCTCAAAGGGTAAAAACATAATTCTTGTGACACATAATCTCGAAGATCTCATCCCTGAAATTGACAGGGTGGTCCTGCTCAGTGAAGGAAGTGTATACAGGGATGGGTCAACGGATGAAATATTAACTACAGAAAACCTGTCTGATATATTTGGAATACAGGTGCAGGTTTTCTCTGAAGGTGGTTACTATCACGCCTGGTGATTACTCACGTATCATGGACTGGATTTCTGAACTGACTGTAGGGAACACATAAACCACTTTCTTGAACTGGGAAAGCGTCAGTCCAAGCCTTATTGCCATTGCAAAGAGATTAATCACTTCTTCCGAATGAGGCCCCAGTATGTGGGCGCCTGCAATCTTTTGGCTTTCTTTTTCTATGATGACCTTTGAGGCTGCATAGTTTTCCGAAAGGCGCCTGCTGTTATACCAATGACTGCGGTCATGGATCAGGACTTCATAACTGTCAGTAGATTCGGACAGGCTCATACCTACACTTGAGAGGGGAGGCAGGGTAAATACCGTGGAAGGAATACCGGTATAATCCACTGTCTTGACATTTCCTTTAATCATATTGTCTGCTGCAGTAGTTCCCTGTAAACTTGCAACAGGGGTTAAAGGAGCTCCCGGCTTTACACAATCTCCTGCTGCATATACGTAAGGGTTGGAGACACTTTGCATGTACTCATTGGTCTCCACGAATCCGTCTTTTGTCTCAACATT
>JBMCCK010000007.1:0-13677 GCA_048619255.1 Methanohalophilus sp.
TAGGCCTTTGAACCACACGCACTTGCTAGTTCTATTCCCCTTTGCACTGCTTTTCGGGCATTTTCGGAACCGTCGGTAGTAATTAGTATAGTATTATATACCATTGGTACTCCCCCATAGAAACAAGGGGAGTACTCCAATAAATAAATAGCGAAATCAGCGCAATATTACGGCCATTACATCGCTGACCTCAAGGACATCCACTGTCCTGCCTTCAGACGTTACTTCCTTTATTATTTCCACACTTTCAGGTTCCAGACTTATTTTCTCTCCATCAACTTCAATGTCAATGGATCCGGATTCCTTCATCTGTGCAACTTTGGATGCATTCATGGTTTTCAGGGTAGCGATTATACTGCCAGCCTGTTTGCGGAATTTTGGTCCGATGATTCCCATATTGGGTTTAATATCCACGGGCACATGTTCGAATTCGGGTTTTCCTTCTATAACTTCCACTGCAGAATTTGTAGCTCCCTCAAGATCGGTAACATCATCTATTTCAGAATATATCTCGATCTTCTTGAGAGGAGCATTAAGAGCCATTCCACAATCGGATTTATACCTGCGGATACTGCTTGCGAGGTCTTTTATTATTTCGCCCTGCTTCTCAATGCTTTCATCAATTATTTCCCTGTTTGCAGAGGGCCATTTTGTTTGGTGGACACTGTCTGTAGAAATATGGGAATAAACTTCCTCTGCAAAGAAAGGCGCAAAGGGTGCAAGCATGCGGGTCAGAGTTTCCAGGGTTGTGTAGAGGGTATAACGGGCTGCTTTCTTTGAAGTTTCATCCTCTCCATATAGTCTGGCTTTAACAAGTTCGATGTAATTGTCCGCAAGGGTTTCCCAGGCAAATCCGCGTATGGATTTGCAGGCTTCGTCGAACTGGTAGCTATCCATATTTTCGGTTACTGAAAGTATCAGCCTGTTGAGTTTGCTGAGTAGCCAGCGATCTACCGTGCCTAGGTTGGATGTGGCAACTTTTGGGATGTCGGGTAATATTTCTTCCAGATGGGACATTGAAAAGCGGAAGATACTCCACATTTTGTTAAAGTATCTGGATCCTGATACCACATCTTTCCATCTAAACATTACATCAGAACCCGTAGAACCTCCGATTGCAGCCCACTGGCGGAAAGCATCAGAGCTGTACTGGTCAACGACCTCTTCCGGAGAAATGATGTTGCCTCGGGATTTGCTCATCTTGTGTCCGTCTTCTCCGAGTACCATACCATTTATCATGATAGAGTCCCAGGGTTTGGAATCCTGAAGAGCTTTGGAGCGCAGTATGCTGTAAAATGCCCACGTGCGGATAATATCGTGGCCCTGGGGTCGCAGCTGTGCAGGTGATCTCATTTCATGATCTGTAAGCCAGCCTGTAACATGCAGGGCTGTCAGGGATGAGTCCATCCAGGTATCCAGTACATCTTCTTCAGCTTCAAAATCAGTTGAACCACATTTACAGGGTATTGGCGGTTTTGTCTGTGTGGGATCAAGAGGCAACCAGTCTTCTTCTGCAATCAGGGATTTTCCACATTTTTTGCAGTACCATACCGGTATGGGGGTGGCAAAAATACGCTGTCTGGATATGCACCAATCCCATTCCATGGTGTTTGTCCAGTTCTCCAGGCGTATCTTCATGTAGTTGGGAATCCAGTTGATCTCATTTGCTGTTTCAAGAATTTTATCATTTTCAATTTTAACAAACCATTGCCTTTCAGAAAGAATCTCTATCGGTGTGTTGCAACGCCAGCACATTCCAACATTCTGCTCAAGGCTTTCCTGATCGTACAGGTAACCCTGCTCTTTGAGATCCCTAATGATTGCCTCCTTGCATTCTGCAGATTTCATTCCTTCATATTTGCCAGCAATACTTGTCATAAAGCCATTCCGGTCAATAGCTTTGCGCAAGGGTAGGTTGTGCTCGATCCACCAGCGTACATCCTGTTTGTCACCGAAGGTACATATCATCACCACACCTGTACCGAATTCTGGATCGACCTCTTTGTCTGCGATTACAGGCACTTCATGGTCAAATAAAGGTACTTTTACATTTTCACCAATATTTTCTTTATACCTTTCATCTTCGGGATTAATTGCCACAGCGACACAGGCAGCCAACAATTCTGGTCTTGTGGTAGCGATTTTGACTTTATCAAAGTTCAGGTAATTCAGTTTTGTGTCCCTTGCTTCATATTCGACTTCTGCAAAGGCAATAGCTGTTTCACACCGCGGACACCAGTTCACCGGATGGTCAGCCTGATAAATACGTCCCTGTTTTTGCATCTGGACAAAGGAACGCTGTGTTTTCACGAAGTATTCGGGTTTCATCGTGATGAATTCGTTACTCCAATCCACCGAGAAACCCAGCATGCGCATTGTCTGGCGCATTTTCTCTATATTCCCAAGTGTAAGTTCTTCGCAGAGTTTCCGGAATTCAGCTCTTGGGACCTGGTTTTTAGTAATGCCATGTATCTCTTCCACCTTCACCTCGGTGGGAAGACCGTGACAGTCCCATCCCTGTGGGAACATGACATTGAATCCCTGCATGCGTTTGTATCGTGCAACAAAATCGATGTAACACCAGTTAAGGGAATTTCCGATATGGAAATTGCCCGTAGGATAGGGAGGTGGGGTATCTATTATATACTGGGGTTTATTCTCATCCTCCCAATCAAAATGGTACATTGACATGTCCCAGGCATTCTGCCATCTTTTTTCCACTTCTTGGAGGTTATATTCTTTAGGGATCGTCATCAGGACACTCCGGTAATTATGATAAATAAGTTTGATATTCAGTACCGGATGGCATAATATATGTATATCCGGCAAATCTCGAACAACATCTTGTCTAATCTTATATTAAAGGTTTGCTTATGTGTGATGCAGGCTTCTATAGGATAGCATGGTCAAAAAATATTATTCGGTGAACTCAATTTAAGTTATACAATGAGTGAAACAAAGGTGCCTGCTATGATTATTGCCACAATTGATGCAGATAAAAAAAGACCGGAGTAATATATAAGATCCCTGTCATGTTCCTGCACTCCGTACATCAGGCCAAAAATGGTAATAAATATCCCGCCAACTGCTATAGCTATCAGATCACGATATACTGTGTACAGAAAAAGAATTGCAATTATATAGAGTACTGCTATAAGATACGGGTTGCGATATAATGATTTTTCCTTTTTCATTCTGTCACCTGGATAATTTCTATCAGGTATGGCCTGCAGGGGCGTGCGGTTACCAGAGTTTTAAAAATAATGTTTTTTGTGGTGGTAATTATAATATTCAAATCACAAAAGATATAAAAGAAAATTTGGGTAAATTATTCATTTTCTTCCGGGGGCTTCCAGCCAAAACGTTTCATAACCATTTTTATACGGGCATTGACTTCTCTTTTGTCAAAGGGTTTTGAAATATAATCATCAATACCCAGTTCCATTCCCTTTAGTTTGTCATCTACTTTTGTTTTGGCTGTGATCATGATAATTGCAATGTCTCTTGTGTCCCTTTCCTTTTTCAGGGTCTCAACAACCTCATAACCGTCCATATCCGGCATCATTATATCAAGTAATATAAGGTCGGGGAGTTCTTCTCTTGCAATTTCAATGGCATCTTTACCATTATATGCAACCAAAAAATCGTAGGGTTCATCTTTAAGGGACAATTTCAAAAGGTCGGGAATATCGGGTTCATCATCCACAATAAGTATATTTAGCCTTTCTTTTTTGATCTTTTTCTGGATGTAGTACAGATTTATTTCTCCCTTTTCCACTACGTATTTCACATCAAGACTTTTCAGTCCTATTTCAATATGCATTTCTCCAGTATCTGGGATATTTATAACAACATCGAAAAAGGAGACCAAAGTTCCTTCTTTCTCACCAGCAGAACCCTTGTTGAGCATTGATAAAGCGCTTCCTTCATGCTGGTGGACATTTGACATGACATATTCCAGGAAATTTTCAACAACCTGAAGATTGTCCTTTGAAAGGATATTCAGGTCATCAATAACCATTGTTGAGCCGGGCATTTCAGAAAATAGTTTTGAGGTATGTGACCCGATTTTCATATAATCGGTCTGGGAAGAATAGTAAAGGGTATTTTCTTTTTTTTCTTTTGAAGGGTCTTCAATATCTATAAACCACATTCTATCCAGTTGGTCTTCAATTTCCATCCCATAATCTCTAAAATTAGCTATTACCTTGTCTCTTGAGTTTTTCAGACAGAGCCAGATTATATGCTTTTGATCATCATTTTCCAGTATGGACTGAATATAAAAATAAATTAACCTTTCACTGGATACACTTGCAGGAGCCAGAAAAACAGTAGTTTTGTCGGCAAGTCCTTCACGAAAAGTATCCATAATTTCTGCGGTATCTTCGCCGGACATTTCCCTCTACTCCTTCTGATATCTTTATTTGGCGTTTTAGAATATTAATGTTTGGGACCTCTGTTCATATTATAAAAAGTCCCAAACAATCTTTGCTTAATCCCCGAGTTGCTCTTCTACCATCCGGCGACCCAGTGCAAGACCTTCGTCAATCTTTGAACTATCCTGGCCTCCACCACGTGCCATTGAAGGTTTACCCCCTCCCCCTCCACCGGTTAGCCTTGCTATTTCACGTACGATATTTCCTACGTTAACTCCCTTTGATACTGCACTGTCACCGGCAGCAGCTGCGATTTTGGCACCTTCATGATCACTTATGAGTAATGCAACAATATCATCACTTGAAGCAAGTTCTCCTGCCATTCGGGTAAGTTCATCAGCATCTGCACCGTCGACTCTTGAATTTATAAGGCGAATCTCCTTTAGTTGTTCAGCATTTTCAAATAATTGGTTTACGCGGGATTCTGCCAGTTCTTTCTTAAGCCGGGTATTTTCTTTTTTAAATTCCTTCCATTCAGTGAAGAAGCGCTCAATGGTTGATGGTAGTTGCTCGGTAGCTACCCTCAAAGTTTCTGCAGAACTTCTGAGGAGTTTATCCCTTTCCTGAAAAGCTACAACAGCAGCTTCACCTGCTGCATATTCAATACGTTCCACTCCGTCCTGTATCCGTTCTGTCTTCAGGATCTTTATAGGGCCAACCTGGCCGGTAAAGGTGCAGTGGGTACCTGCACAGGCTTCAATATCGCTTCCTACATGCAATACACGGATGCGGTCGCCTGGTGGTACTCCTCCCTGGTAAAGGCTAAATCCATACCTTTTTTCGGCAGTACTGCGATCCATCCACTCACTTATTACCCGTTTGTTCTCCATTACCATCTGGTTTGCAATCATCTCAATCTCATTGATTTCTTCAGGAGCAATCCTTTTGTAATGGGAAATATCAAGCCTTGCACGGTCGGCGAATTTCTGTGCACCTGCCTGCCATATATGTTCTCCCAGCACCCGTCGCGCTGCATCGTTTATTATATGGGTTGCAGTATGATTTCTTGCATGTGCCATGCGACGCTTCTCATCCACTTTACCCGTAACCATGTCTCCTTTTCTAATATGGAGTTCATCTTCGATTTCTTCTATGGTATGGATAACTACGCCGTCAAATATCTGGACATCGATCACTTTGAGTAAAGCATCATCTACCATGAATGTGCCATGGTCTGGCGGCTGTCCCCCTCCTTCCGGATAGAGAAGTGTGCTGTCGAGCACTATATTATTGTCAAAAACATCAAGAACAACGGCTTCGAATTCCATTCGGTTTGGCTCATCGTAGAAAAGCCGTTTTGTAGGAGGGAGTTTTTTGAGGTTATCAGCATAGGGAATTTCTTTTTCCTCTTCCTGTACGGATTTACTGTGACGCTCAGCTACAAGGGAATAAAAATTGTCGGGTAGTTCGACTTCCACTCCAACTTCAGAGGCAGCTTCTTTGGATATCTCAGCCGGTATGCCATGACTGTCATACATATCTATAACAGTGTCAAGAGGCATTTTTTCTCCCTTTTTCTTGTAGTATTTTGCAGATTTTTGTATGAGTTTCTTCCCACGCTGCAGGGTTTCCTGGAATTTCTTTTCTTCGTTGTCCAGTATATCGTTTATGACATCAAATCTGTCGGCGAATTCAGGGTATTCAGGGAGATGATTGATGTGCATCTGTATAATGTCGGATAAAGGGATTGTGATGCCAAGGTCCTGCATCATCTTCATTGTGCGTCTGATCACAAGTCTTGCAAGATATCCTGCTTTGACATTTGAAGGTATTATTCCGTCACCCAGCATGAATGTTATACAACGGGCATGGTCTGCAATGGAATATGCCGTTTCCACGGGCTCCATTATGGTGCCCAGTTTGTCAGCAGTAATTCCTATGTTTGAAGCTACCTGTTTGCGCAATTCCAGCAGGTTTGCTTTTTCGCTTACATCCATCAGTCCTGCAAGCCGGGCGTTCTGGGATAAAATATTTGCATAATCCTTATCTTCCAGCCGATGCTCCACACCTGCCAGTTCCATAAGTTCCCCGACAACCTCCGGGAATATAGCATCATATACAGTAGGGGTTCCCTGGGATGCCCATACTAGCCTTTCCAATCCGTACCCTGTGTCCACTATGTAATTGTCCATTTTCCTGTAAGTATCACCTTTAATCACGATTTCTCCGTCTTTGGATTGCTGGAGATTCATAAACACAAGGGTTGCCACTTCCAGGCCACCTATGAGAACTTCAACACAGGCACCGGCGTTTCCGCCACCTGCCCACGGTTCTTCCTTGTAGGTTACAGCAAAGGGATCTACTCCAAGTTCGTTGAGCATTTCGTCGCAGAGCTGTACTGTCCGATCTTTCCAGTATATCTCATTACCTTTTTTGTTGAATGCGTGATGTGCCATCATCTCAAAGGTAGTCAGGTGGCGGCCACTCCTTCCGACTGCGTCCAGATCAGAAAGACGAATGCACGGTTGTGATATGGTGAGTGGGTTTGCAGGAGGAGCAACCTGTCCGGAAGTTACAAAGGGCTGGAAATCTGCTATAGAGGCGATAGTTAGATAAATATCGTTTCTCCAGCGTGCTATTACAGGGTATCTTTCAATACGTGTGTGTCCGTTTTTTTCAAAGTAACTAAGATAAAATTCCCTCATCTGTGCAAGATTGAACTTTTTCTTGAAGACGGGGTTGCCGATGAATGAATAAGGGTCGCAGGGTGCATCTCCGCACGTGTCCCTGTCTCTGTCACGGGTCCAGAAATAGCTGCCACATTTTTGGCACTGTTTTCTGATAAAACCGTTTTCGTAGAAGAAATTTATATCGTATTCCTCTTCAAGCATAATAATCCCGGATTGAATAGTTAATCGCAATAATAGGGCTTTAGATTCTTATGCCTAATGCACCCATGTTTAAAAATATTTCTCATATATGGACCTTCTCAATCAGTTATTATTCAGTATTTATATTTATCACGCCATATTTTTTTGAACACATGAATTCATCAATATACTTATTTTTGACCTAATTATGTACATCTATGTTATATGTATGTCCATGAGTAGTTAGCCTTGTTGAGGAGATGATATTAATGCAGACTATAAATTACATGTCAATGGTTTTCAGGAGTGCAGTAGAAGATTATGAAAAAACCGGTGTTCATCCATCAGTATTCCTTGATTCAAGCGGCGAACTCCAAATATATATCTGTGATCCAGTTGCAGCGGAAGAAGAATTTGAAACTACTTACGGGCTGGGTAACTATGAAGTTAACGGCGCCCAGTTTGTGAGTGACATTTCCGAAAATAAGAATATTCATGAAGTGAATTATGCAAAGTTAGTAACTCCCTTTTCTATGGATGATTGAAATTCTTCTTTCTTACTTTCCTTATCTCCTTTTTATACGAACCAGTAAATATATAATCAAAACTTTTTTGTAATTTGTCTCTATGCCAGTGTCTTATAGATAGGAGGCAACATGCAGATAAAAGCAAGTCCTGGGTTTCAGGTAAATCCTCATGTTTTTTATGTATCGGCAGTTTTGGTATTATTTTTTGTGTTTATGGGGGTCTTTTTTACAGAAAGGTTATCTGATATTTTTGGGACGCTACAGAATATTATTGTGGTCAATTTTGGATGGTTCTACATTCTCTCAGTTGCTTTTTTCCTTCTATTTGTTATCTGGTTATATTTCAGTCCCTATGGAAACATAAGGCTGGGTAAGGATTCGGATAGGCCGGCGTATAAGGATACCACCTGGTTTGCAATGCTTTTCAGTGCAGGTATGGGCATAGGGCTGCTTTTTTATAGTGTTGCAGAACCAATTCTTCATCTCGCGTCTCCCCGGGACACCGCACCGGGGACAATAGAGGCGGCAGTTGAAGCGATGAATCTCACTTTTTTCCACTGGGGACTCCATGCCTGGGCAATATATATCGTGGTGGGGCTTTCCCTTGCATATTTCTCCTACAGGCATGATCTGCCGCTTACCATTCGCTCTACAATGTATCCATTGTTTGGTGACAGGATATATGGAATACGTGGAAATATTGTGGAAGTACTGGCCATCTTTGGCACATTGTTTGGTGTTGCCACCTCACTGGGCCTGGGTGTGATGCAGATCAATGCAGGAATGGATTACCTTGGCCTGATGTCAGTATCTGTAAATAATCAGATAGTGCTGATTGTATTCATAACTCTTGCAGCCACTACTTCTGTGATGTCGGGTCTGAACAGGGGCATACGTATATTGAGTCAGGTCAATATCCTGTTGGGTCTTACTCTTGTAACATTCGTCCTTATCGTAGGTCCTTCTGTTTTCCTTTTGAGTTCATATGTACAAAGTATAGGTTACTATTTGCAAAACATTGTTTATCTTACATTCCAGACCGATGCATTCACTGGTCTGGAATGGCAGAAAATGTGGACCATGTTCTACTGGGGCTGGTGGATCTCCTGGTCACCCTTTGTTGGCATGTTCATTGCACGTGTATCCCGGGGGCGCACAATCAGGGAATTTATCAGGGGAGTGCTGCTTGCTCCTGCAATTGTAACTTTCATCTGGATTATCGTCTTTGGTAACACGGCAATTCATATGGAGGTGTTTGGTAACGGTGGTATTGTAAATGCTGTCCAGACAAGTATTCCGACAGCCCTTTATGTCCTGTTGGATAAATTACCGGGTTCACTGCTAAGTTCTGCTCTTGCAACTATTGTCGTAATGACTTTCTTTGTCACATCGTCTGATTCGGGTTCTCTTGTAATTTCCATCCTTTCCTCAGGGGGAGATCCCAAACCGGCAATTTCTCTGAGGCTATTCTGGTCCCTGCTTCAGGGTGCTGTTGCAGCTGTTCTTCTGTTGACCGGGGGGCTTGTGGGGTTGCAGACAGCTGCTCTTACCACAGCTCTGCCATTCTGTGTCGTTTTAATTCTGATGTGTTATAGTGTATCGAAGGGATTAAAAGCGGAATCTGATGGTAATAGACACATGTATTCGGAGAAAAAACCGCCGGAAAATACATCAGATAATAGAGCTAAACAACTGGTAGGAGAACTTTTCAAGGAGGGGTCCAAATGAACAAGTGGGAACAAAAATTGCGGGATATTTTCCAGACGGAAAAGAAGAATTCCGGAGAAAGGACTACGGAGGAAATGAATGTCAGATTTGCAGAACTCAATATGAGGGATTTTTTCAAACATGTGGTATTTCCTGCCTATGACGACCTGAAAAAGGAAATTGAAAAATATGGCAGGACTGTTGAGGTCAATGTGGATGATACCGGGATGAATTCCGCCTCTCTGACAGTCTATGTCCCCTCCGACAAAAACCCTGATGAACAGGTTGAGGAATTCTATTTTGAGATAAGAGGTAGGGCCTACCAAAGGGCCGGTTTTGCTTTTCCGGCACATGCAGATGAAGAGCAGCCACGTATCCGTAAAGTGGAAATATTACTTCGCAGTGGTACTGTCGATGAATATGATATAGAGAATCTGACCCAGGAAGATATCATCGAATGCTTTGTTGCTGAATATTCCAAGTGGATCAATTACTGATCTATTATATTCA
This sequence comes from Methanohalophilus sp., assembly GCA_048619255.1. GTDB lineage: Archaea > Halobacteriota > Methanosarcinia > Methanosarcinales > Methanosarcinaceae > Methanohalophilus. The sequence goes on from JBMCCK010000007.1 coordinate 9,991, forward strand.
TTACCTTTAAAACCCTTAAGGCCAATCTGGCTTTCCATGTCGAAAAAAATTCTACTTACCAATGATGACGGTGTGTATTCCGCTGGTATACGTGCTGCTTACAAAAGTGTGGATTCACTGGGCGATGTGACGATTGCTGCACCGGCTTTTCAGCAAAGCGGTGTAGGGCGGTCTATTTCTATTTTTGAGCCCCTGCGGATGAACCGTACAAAGATAGAGGGTGTGGATGCTTATGCAATAGGCGGTACTCCCACTGATTCTGTGATACTGGGGATATTTTCGGTTATGAAAGAAAAACCCGACCTGATTGTATCGGGATTCAACATCGGGGAAAATATCAGTACGGATACCGCCACTACCTCAGGAACCGTGGGTGCGGCACTGGAAGGTGCAAGTTATGGTATCCCGGCAATTGCAGTTTCCATTCAGGTCATAGAACAGGGACTTAAGTTCGATGATTTACGGGACTATGAACACGATTTTGAGGTTGGTATAAGAGTAGTGAACAGGATTGCAAAAAAAGTTCTGGAACATGGAATGCCTGAAAATGTGGATGTTTTGAATGTGAACTTGCCACATGATGTGGAAGAAGATACCGAGATTGAGATCACCCGTCTTGCAAGGAAGTTTTTCAATATGGAAGTGGAAGAACGTCATGATCCTAGGGGCAGGCCATATTACTGGCTGGCAGGTGACCTTATGCCACAGGGTGAAGAAGGTACCGATGTGCATGCAGTTATCCAGAAGGGGCACATATCTATAACACCTCTGAGTCTGGATTCAACTTCCCGGGTGAACAATTCGGAAATAGAAAAATTATTTTGATTATTTCTTGATGTGGATGTCGATCTCTTTCCAGGTCGGGTCGACACCATGCAGACTTTCTGCAGACGCGGCTGCAGTCTTTCCCAGGATTTTCTGTACAAAATCGTTTATTTCTATATTTTCACCATCAACATTAAGTTCGACTCTCATTTTTGACACTTCCCTTTTTTTGCATATAGAAGGAATTCCAATATTTATTTTTCTTTTCTATCCTTCTCTTTCTGTATTAGAGATTCTAATTTGAACCTGATTTCAGGGAGTCAGTTTAATATTTATGTCCAATTGTCTTCATCCAGAACCTTTTTAACAAATCACCATGTTTTTTATCTGAATATATGGATTTCCTCAAGAAACTATTTGGTATGGACAGGGATGAACCTGAAGAGCTACATCTGGAATTTGAAAATCTCTATGAATGGAGTAAAACCAGATATGAAAGAGAGGCTAACTCTGCAAAACCCCTTATAAGCGATCTTTATTCCGTAATTGACAATAAACTTGATCAGCTCAGGGTTGACAAAAATTCCTTACTTGCTGCCAAGCCGATTGAATCAGCTGATAAAAAAATGGGTAAGATCGCAGATTCAAACCGGGATGTTATTGTTAGTAATCTGGAAATACTTGATGAGAAAATCATTGTCCCGAATGATAATTCTGTAGAGGGTGCCTATGCCTTCTATAATGAATCGTTTTCCCATCTGGATACTTTTCTGGACAATACACGAAAAAGCATGCTTTATGCAAAGAGTCTCTATCCAGCTGAATATAATAAAATAAACGCAGACCTTGCAAACCTGAATCATGCTTTAAGTGATTTATTTTCGGCAATTGAAAAACCCCGGAATAAGCTGGATATGATCAACAATATATTTGTCGACATTGAAGATATTCATAATCTTGAATCTGAAATAATGGATTGTCGGAATAAGATTCAGGAATTGGAGAATAAGTATTCCTCCCTGGATGAAAATATACAGGGCACAAAATCGGATCTTGAAAAGTTGATTGCAGGTTCGGAATATCCGCGGGCAGAAGCAATTAACAGTGAGATTGACGATGTCAGGCAACAGCTCCTGAATGTAGAAGCTGATATTAAAAGAATGTTCACCCCGCTGTCCAAAGCATTATCCAGAATACAAAAACAGGATGAAAACGGAATTCATACGCTATCGCCACAAGTGCGCAATATACTTGGTATTGCCATGAAAGATCCTGTTTCGGCACTGGATTACGATCTGGATCCTCTCTATGATGAGTTAATTCTGAGACTTCAAAGTGATTCACTTGGTCTGAAGGATAAAAAGAAAGATAAAACCCTCGAGCAGGTGAAATCAATAAAAAATTCCTCTGCTCTCAAATCCTTGTATGAAAGTAAAACGGAATATGATAACAGGCTCGAGCAACTAAGGGACCAATTGGATCAAATGGATGTGTATCGCCAGAAAACTTCCATGGAAAAGGATATTTCAAAAAAGCAAGAGGCTTTGCTTTCCACACAGGATAAAATGGAAGATGAAAAAAAACGTCTGGAATCCCTGGAAGAGCAGCTGGAAAATGTAAAATCGAAATTGAGTTCACATGTGAATGATGCATTTGAGGAGGATATCGAGATACATTTCAGGTAACAACCTTACCTGTTAGCCTTCAGTTGCGTTTCCTCTGTAATAAGGCGCCCTTTTTTTCACAACTTCTTCCAGCAATCGTGGAATATCTTCTGCATTTGCACCTTTTGTATCCACAAGATTATCATTAACCAACAGGCATGGTTTGAGTTTCCCGTCGGCTGTCACACGCAGCCGGTTGCAGTTGGCACAGAATTCAGTATTGTCGATGGGTCTTACGACTTCAACTTCAGCACCGTCGATGATGTACTTTTTGCGGCGGTGCATTTTACGTACCCGGACTTCATCGGCCTTTTCTTCAAGTTGTTTTTCAATTTCTTGCACGTCAACCTGGTATTTTACAACATCCTGGAAATTCATTAGCTGTATGAGCTGTAGTATGATGTTGCCTTTGTGTTTACGGACAAATTCAAGTATCTGGTCTATTTTATCTTCATTAATGCCTTTGAGCATTACCATGTTCAGTTTCACAGGAGTAAGACCGACTTCGATTGCTTTTTCAATCCCTCTGAGTACTTTATATACATCACCCGGATTTGCTGCAGTAATCAAACTGTAATTTTTGTCATCAATACTATCCAAACTTACATTTATCCGGTCCAGTCCTGCGTCCTTGAGGCTCTGGGCCCTTTCTTCCAGCAGTATCCCGTTGGTAGTTGCAGATAGATCCTTCAAAGGGGGCAGGCTTTTCAATATATCCTCGAAATCCCTGCGGACAAGCGGCTCTCCACCGGAGAACTTCACTCTGTCCACCCCATACAGGCTGGCTGCCCCGATAATCTCAGATATTTTCTGGGCTGACATCTCATCTGCCACTTTCATATTCCCTTCATTGTGGCAATAAATACAATTGAGATTACACCTGTCAGTAATCGATATCCTGAGGCTCTTTATAGTGCGTCCGTAGGAATCTGTGAGTTGTTTTTCAGGAATCATGTTATATGGGGAATTGGTTTTAAATTGGGATGGTGAAGGGGGTATATAAACTTAAGTTTATCCGGTAACAGTGAAGCTTACTGCCCCATATTTTAAATACCAAATCAAACCAACTTGTGCCATGAAAAAATCAATAGTTATTGCAGGCACACATAGTGGAGTCGGTAAAACAACCGTTTCCATGGGTATCATGGCGGCCCTGACCCGCCGGGGGATGAATGTCCAGCCCTATAAGGTGGGACCGGATTACATCGATCCCACTCATCATACCGCAATTTGCGGCAGACCCTCAAGGAATCTTGAT
>JBMCCK010000008.1:0-12171 GCA_048619255.1 Methanohalophilus sp.
ATTAGTGTTGGTAACACCGACAAACAGCTTGAACTGATGCAGGACCTCGGTACCACAACTCTTGCATGTACTCCTTCTTATTTCCTTTACATGGCAGAAGAAGCAAAGGATAAGGGAATTGACTTCCAGAAGGATACCGGCCTGAAAACCGGTATATTCGGAGCCGAACCCTGGACTGAGGAAATGCGCAAACGTATGGAAGACGCCACAGGTATCAAGGCGTATGATGTGTTTGGTACCTCTGAACTCAGTGGCCCGCTTTTTACTGAATGTACTTATCAGGATGGAATACATATATGGGGTGACCAGTTTATTGTGGAAATAATCGATCCCGAAACCGGAGAAACTCTGCCTGAAGGGGAAAGAGGAGAACTTGTAATTACTACTCTTACAAAAGAAGCCCTGCCTCTTATCCGATACAGGATAGGAGATTATACGATACTGAACAAGCAACCCTGCGAATGCGGACGTACACATCCCAGAATAATGAGGGTGACCGGACGTGTGGATGATATGCTGATTATTCGTGGAATCAACGTATTCCCCGGACAGGTAGAATCCGTGCTTATGAAAATACCCGAAGTTGGAGAACATTTCATGATACATGTGGATCGTATCAATGAAATGGATACAATGAAGATACAGATTGAAATGAATGATGAAGCCTTTAGTGACAGGGTCAACGACATTATCTCTCTGGAGAAAAAAGTTGCTTCTGCACTAAAGAGTGTGCTCAATCTTTCTGTTGATGTCGAACTAGTAGAAAATGGCACCCTTCCACGTTCTATTGGTAAATCCAAAAAGGTAATCGATAATAGAAAGATATAAAGAATTTCAGTATAATTTATAGATTATAACACCGCAGGTTGATGATCCCATGGATGAGAAATTTATCAAACAGATATCGCTCTTTGCAGAGAATAAGCCAGGTCGCCTTGCAAATATTGCATCCAGCTTCAAAGAGGCATCCGTCAATATAAGAGCATTTACTATCGCTGAAGCAGGAGATTTCGGAATTATAAGGATGGTAGTAGACAAACCTGAGCAAGCACATCGTGTCTTGCATGATGCAGGATTTACAGTCTCCGAAACAGATGTCTTAGGTATACAAATGGAGGATGTACCCGGCCAGCTTGCAACAATAGCCGAGATACTTGGCAAAAAGGGTGTCAACATCGATTATGCTTACGCTTTTGTAACAAAAACAGAAAAAGCGTTCCTCATAATTCGGGTTAATGATTTGAAAACTGCTGTTGAAACGTTTTATGAAGAAGGAATCCCATTGCTGGATATGAGTGATGTGCAAAGCATCTAATCTTTCTTTTTTTGAAAAGTAAAACCACGGCTCCTATATATGACTCCTAATTCCACCTTACAGAGCAAGCTTGGGGGTTCGCATTCCACCATCATAGGTGGTAGACATGGCAAGAAACTGCTTAAAATTATCAGTGATCATCCAGATGTCAAAAGGATAATCCCTTCAGTAATTACTGTTAAAGGCAAGAGTGCACCGGGTGGGAAGATAGATGTTAAAATTCTTCGTCCGGATAGTAGAGGCAATTTGAGGGCTCTCCTGACCCATGGTACTTCTTCCCAGGAAGTAAGAATTGTTACAAAGGTTGGGATGGAAGAAGAGGGAGAAAGAATAATGCAGGAATTAAATGCAATGATTATGGAGTGATCCCGTGTATGTATCTGGGTATTGATCACGGCACAAATGCAATGCGTTTTGCGGCTCTTGATAAACATGGAAAATTCTTCTATTTTGAAGTTCCCCGAACAGATATGAAGGGAATGGAAAGCAGTGAAATTCTTGAATTGATTGAAAAGGAATTTAATATCAAGGTAGAACAAATTGAAATGGTTGTCCTGACTTATTCTATGGGAGATGGAATTGTCAATATAATGGATATACAGGATGTCCGGGATCGTGGGGTAAGAAGTATTGAGGGAGTCGGTAAAAAGACAGGTGCGGGAACTCTGGTGTTTGATAGTATCAAGAATGCACAAATCCCTGCAGTTGTGGTACCGGGGATACATTCACATAGCCATACAGATTCCCGGATGAATATATTTTCTCATTCCACAAGCCCTGAAAAAATTGGAATTGCCTATGATGCATTAGCCAGGGGTATTAATAATTTCATTGTATCAGATATCAGTTCAAACACTGTAACACTGGCTGTTGCAAACGGGGAAGTCGTAGGAGCCCTTGATGCCTGTATTTTCGCACCTGGCACCGTACACGGCCCTCTTGACCTTGAAGCGATAAGGCAGGTTGATGCCGGTAGATGCGGTGCAAACGAGGCATTCATGAACAGCGGTGTGCTGAAACACACATCATATAAAAACACTGCAGATTTGATTGAAGGAATAAAGAAGAATGAAGATCAAGCAAAATTTGCAACTGATACTCTTGCTCTTTTTACATCCATGGAAATAGAAGCCATGAAAGTCCTGCTAAAGGATTATTCAACATGTGATTGTCTTTTTCTTGCAGGCTCTATGGCAGAAGTGGATTCTCTTGTGGAAAAGATACGCTGTCATCTGGACATGAAACCCCGGATCCTGGGGAAGTGGAGTGCAGCCACTGGCTGTGCCCGTATGGCCAGGGATATTGCAAAAGGTAAAAAGCAAATCCTGGGTATTGAAGTCAGGATATGAATCTCAATTGGAATACAGGTCTTCCCGACGATCATCCAGTACGGGTATTTTACTGGATAGTTCTTTGGCAAGTGAGAGGTCGATGTCTGCCATAATTATGCATTCATCACGGCCGGAATCCGCAAGGATATTTCCCAGACCATCAATTATCATGGAACTGCCCGGGAAAGATTTGGTCGGGTCTTCTCCTGTGCGATTGCACATCACATGAGGTATCTGGTTTTCCACTGCCCTGGCAGGACCCAGGATTCTCCAGTGATTACCGCGGGGGTCCGGAAATTGGGCAATCGTCACCAGTAAATCGGCTCCTTCAAGCACAAGTTTGCGTGCAACTTCAGGAAACCTTATTTCATAACATATTTCCAATCCGATACATATATTTTCAAGTTTTATGGGATGGATGGAATCACCCGGGGTGAAGTAGTCTTTTTCTTCACCGAAAGGGTGTATTTTGCGATAAGTTCCCCGGATAATACCATTTTCAATACAGAATCCAAGATTGGCATAGGGTTTGGTTTCAGCATTCAGTTTTTCCACGATTGAACCGATAAGGATACAGTTATTCTTTAGTGAAAAATCCGCAAGTTGTTCTACTGTGGGGTAGGGTGGCTTTTCAGCCAGTTTGTCCATCTGTTCATAACAGAAACCTGTGGAAAACACTTCCGGAAATACAATTATTTCAGCACCCATAGCGAGGGCCCTATTAGCCATAGCAAGGGCTCTTTCAATGTTTGTTTTCTTATCGCAATGCTCAACGTCCATCTGGATACAGGCAACTTTTGCCATTAAATATCTCCTCAGTATTTGGGACAGGTGCCCTTTGCAAGGATTATGGATATTCCCTTTTTTTCCATTTTTCCCATCAGAAGGGCCTGTAATTTGCTTTTTTTTATTTTTTCTGCAAAATCCACCACTTCAATGTCACCATGAAGGGCTTCAAGAACAGGTGTAAGGTCCGGTACATCCTGTCCTCCGGTCATAGCTGCAACATTATTCTGCAGGATAATAGCCAGGAGGTCAAAACCGTTGGATTTTGCATTGATCAGTCCCTGTATTCCTGTATGTGCCAGACCGAAATCCCCGATTACTGCAATACCTTTTCCATTAAAACCACAGGCAACCGATATGGCAGAGCCAAGTGCAAAACCTGCATCTACGGCCTTAAGGGGTGCAGAAGTGCTTAATATGGAACATCCCATGTCACCTGCAATTGGTTTATCGATTGCACCAAGCACCCTGTAAAGGGGCAGATAGGGGCATGTATCACAGATAGATCGAGGTCCTCTCTCTTTAATAGTTTCGGGTTTGACCACTTTATCCATATGTGCTTTTTCGATATTTTCAAGAGTATGCAGTATATGTTCGGTTTCTATTTTACCATGGGGTATATGTCCTGTGGATTTGCCCTTTATGGTGTCTTTGACTGAAATATGAGATTCTATGTAATCTTCTGTTTCTTCAACCACAAGCACATATTCATGGTGATCAATGAAATTTTTCAATTTTTTAATCGGCAGTGGGTAAACCATGTCCAGTGCCAGATGTGAAATTTCGGAGTTATTTTCTTCAATGATTTTTTCCACAAGGCAGGCAGGATAACCCGAGGAAATAATTCCTGTTTTTGTTGTATTGATATTACACAGGCAATCCTGTGATTGAGAATAATCTTCCATTAAAGGGAATGTCAGTGAATGGAAACGCTGATGCTTGCCTTTCATAGTATATTCCCATACTGACCTGTCAAATTCAGGTGGCAGTAGAGTTTTTTTTGGCTGGAATACAGCAGCATTTCCACAAAAAGAATCAAGAAGACGGGAAGTTACTCTGACTATTACGGGAACACTTGCTTTTTCCGAAAGTTCGATAGCTTCTGCCAATGTAGCAAACAGTTTTTCAGGAGTTGAAGGATCAAAGACAGGTACCTCGGCAAGGGGTCCGAAATAGCGTGAGTCCTGTTCATTCTGGGATGCTGTGGCACCAGGGTCGTCCCCTGCTATTATCACCAGGCCTGCACCTATTGTATGGGTGGCGGATGTAATCAGGGGGTCGCAGAGTACATTCATGCCTACGTGTTTTGTCAGGACAAAAGACCTGCGACCGTCGATCGAGGCGCCCAGGGCAGTTTCAAGAGCCACCTTTTCATTAATCATCCAGAAAGTATTGTCTGCCCAAAATTCATCGTTTTTGAAAAGATTCACAATAGAAGTAACAGGATAGCCGGCAACAGCGCTGACAAGCTTAACTTCCAGCAGGCTGGCAGCCTTTAATATTACATCTTTGCCACTTATTTGACGTTCATTCATGGAAGTTCAGCGTCCATTATTACCGAATCATCAGGTCTTGCAAACCAGGGCAGGGCAGCAAGGGCACCTATTACACCTTTACCATCCATCCAGATATCCACACCATGATTTTCAGCATACTCCATTGCAAACTCATAGGTCAGCTCAGCAGACCTGCACAATTTGCTGTATTCCCTGACACTGGAGGCATTAAAGGAATCAAGGACAACCATTCCCGTATCCTGTGATACACTGTACTTTTCCAGTGCACTGCGAATATTTCCGAGTAGTGCATTTTGTGCCCTTTCATCCACACATCCAAATTCCAGTACTGTTGAAACACAATTCTGGGTTTTTGCCGATACAGGGAAAAGTTGCACCAAGGAGTGAGAGAGGTACACACTTTCCGCACAATCCAGTTCTTTTGCGATGTTGTGGGTCAGACACCAGGTAGCACCTGTCTCTTTGGTGTCAGTATCATCAATTCCCACCAGTACACGCTTGCGTCGGGGCACAACGATGGTACCTTTTGCCGCCTTTCCTCCTCCCGAAGGGGTGGTTTCAAAACGCACAACACCGGCTGCCTGTGCACGACAACACGTGGCACCGACCCCCCCGCCACCAAGTCCGGCATAGGTGATCTCCACTTCATTTTCTTTGACTTCCACCGCTTCAATACCTGCAGCAGCAGACGACGGTTTAAGTTCAAGGGGTACCTTATCAATTTTTACAAGATAGCGAGTCATATTTCCCAGTGTCCTTACCTGCCGGACAATAGGGGAATGGGAATAATGATGCCTGGCCCATGCAGCACCACCATAACAGTTACTATGTTCAATTATTTCCGCACATTCATCCGTTTCATCACATATGGCATAGATCGCCCTGTAGGGAATCGAGTACGGTTCATCAAGTTCTATCTCTTTCATTAGGCTGGATAATTGTCGGAAAATGCTTTAAATCTTTTGTCAGGAGATATATCCTTCATCTTTCAAACTCACAAATTTTCCTTCCCCGATTATTACATGATCCAGTACATCAATTCCGAGTATTTTTCCGCCATCAACGAGTTTACGGGTAATATTTATATCTTCCCTGCTTGGGGTGGGATCTCCCGATGGGTGATTGTGTGTAAGAATAACAGAGGCTGCTGATTCCAGGAGGGCTGATTTGAATACCTCCCTTGGATGAACGATATTGGCATTGAGGCTGCCTATAGATACCACCTCTTCCCGAAGGACCTGGTTTTTGGTATCAAGGTGAAGGGTTGTAAGATGTTCCTTTTTCTGGCACCTCAATTGGGGATACAGGAGTTTGTACACATCATCCGGGGAACGGATGCGTGGCAGCGGCTCATCTGAATGTTTCTCAAGCCTGCGAGCCAGTTCGAATATTGCAGAGATCTGGGAAGCCTTTGCAATCCCCACACCATGGATCTCGGTCAGCTTTGTGATATTGGCCTGACTCAAATTTTTGATAGAATAATTTGCAAAAATACGACTGCACAGGTTGATCACATTTTCCTTCGATGTACCGGTTCGCAGGATTATTGCAAGCAGTTCTGTATTGGAAAGGCTTGAAGGCCCATATTTTGCAATCCTCTCCCTTGGCCTGTCCTCCTGAGGCATATCCTGTACCCTTAATTTCTGCTCATCCATACATTTAATAAATAATCATCTAATATATAAATAATTCGTAATATATCTTAATTATCAAATTATGTCAGCCAATCCAATGCCTACTTATACTTATAATTCCATGCCATAATTATGAAAGCCGTAGCTGTTATTGGTTACAAAAATACTGGCAAGACAACGTTTGTTTGCAGACTGACTGAAAAACTTGCTTTGAAGGGCAAAGTTGGTACTGTAAAGATCATGTATGATCATCGTTTTGATTCCCCTGAAAAAGACACAGGTAAACATTTCGATTCTGGCGCTGAAAATGTGACTGCAGTCTCCGAGGAAGGTGTGATTTCTATTCAACGTGGGGGAGGGCTTGATGAAGCCCTTGAAGTCCTTGCTGGCAGGGGGATGGAGTACGCTATCGTGGAAGGCGCTACAAATAGCGATTTGCCCAAAATAATGCTGGGGGAGATGGAAGATGAAGTAGAGAATGTTGTACTCAGGCTTGCTCCCTGTTCGGACTGGGATATGGATGAAGTTGCAGAAATTGTACAGCAGACACCTCAATTCGTAACCCTGAACAGTATGATTTACAAAATACGTCATATAGCTGAATTTCCTCTGACTGGAAGTATCGGTACTTTTACAGGTGTGGTAAGAGGGGAGACAGATGATATCAGCACAAGAATGCTCGAATTTGAGAAATATGAAACTGTTGCTGATAAGCGTATAGAAAAAATATGTAATGACCTCAAACAAAGAGAAGGAATTATCGAAGTATTGATCCATCACAAAAGTGGCCGGCTCATGAGGGGAGAGGATATTGTGTACATTGTTGTAGCATCGGCCCACAGGCAGGAGTTATTCAAAGCCCTTAGTGATGCTATTGAAAGGGTAAAGTCAGAGGTGCCCATATGGAAAAAAGAAGTCACCATAGAAGGTGATTTCTGGGTACATGATCACGCATAAGTAAGCAGCCCTTTACATTCTCGACCTTTGAATCGGCAGGGTACTCTGGCCGTGGGGCATAAAATGGATTCTCACGGTTGGATTGTCTGCAATGATTGAATCGATTGCCTGCTGGATGTCTGCTATAGGCTTGAAATACACATCCTGTACATCTTTTTCAGGCATTTCTGAATACATGAGCAAATCATGTTTCATTGCAAGCTGTGCGATAAAGGCCGCTTTATGGGCCCCAAACTCAAAATCTGAATCGAACTTTTCAATTGTTTCTGCAGGACAACTGCATTGTCGGCTCCAGCGTTCAAATGTCTCATGACCAAATCCTTCCCTGCAGGGGGCTGCAAGCAGGATGGTACCTCCGTCAACAACCGCATTTTTTGCATTGTCCAGCGGTTTGTAGGCCTGGTAGAGGTTCATACCTTTTGAGACATCTGTTGCTGTAATGACAACATCTGCAGGTTCCACTTCTACCTTGTACATGTTATCCACACATTCAACCCCCTTTCGATGGGCATCTATAATATTACCGGCTACAGCCTGGACTATTTCCTTTTTGCTGTTGAGGACCACATTGAGTAAAAAGTCCGGGCCAAATATTTGGGCCGCTTCCTCCATATCCTGTCTTACAGGACTGTCGATATTACCGGTAGTTGCCTCTTCAAGGGTCATCATTTTATGATTTGTAATAACAGAATCATTGGAACTCACTCCGGGAAGGATCGCTTTTGCCCCTCCGCTATAACCTGCATAATAGTGGAATTCAATATTACCGGTACACACTATTATATCGGACTCATAAACGTCTTTGAATATTTCTATCGGAGTTCCCTTGGAAGTTGTTCCCACCTTTACACAATTCTCTTTGTCGTGTTCAACAAACCTGACTTTTCCATAAAGAGGTCCCAGTATTTTTTTAACCTCCTCTTCAGTCTGCTGGCGATGAAGTCCCAGGGCACAGACCACCGTTACATTTTCTTCGCTACATCCTCCGGATTTTAATTCTTCAAGAAGTATTGGGAGCATTGTTGAAGAAGGGGATGGACGGGTAATATCACTGACTATGATGGCTACACTGGAATCTGGTGTTACGATTTCTGAAAGTCGTTTGCTGTTTACCGGATTTGCAAGAGCATTTTTTACAAGTTCATCGGGGGGAGATTGTACTTCTATTTCAGAGGGCATCAGGATATCACCCATATTGGAATCCGGAATATTGACATCAATACTTTCGTTACCATAGGGTACAGTGATTACGGTCATTTTGTCGGTCCTCATTTATTTGCAATGAAGACAAAAGTCGCATATGACGGTAAAATGGAGGGGATGAATATTACTCAGAATAGACCGACTTTTGTCAGGTTGAGGTTTTGAATCGATAAGATATAAATTTATCTTCGCCTATGAGACATTAAGTACAAGGATGACAGGATGAAATATGGAATTATAATACACGGCCCGGAAATAATTGATAGTGGTTGGGCTGGCAAAATAATACAACTACTTTCAGCAAGAGCAGATGTGTATGCTGTAGCCGCCGGAACGATGTGTAAACTGGCCGTGCTGGATTCCTTTCTTGAAGATTTAATCGATATCTGGAGTTTGAGCAAACCCAGTGAGGCGATTACTGAACTTGCAAAAGAGTGTGAATGTGTATTCCTGCTAAATCATGGAAAAACCATTGAAAGTGGGATTGTTTTTGGAAATCTGGTAGCGGGTAGAGTGGATATTGAAGTCCCACTTGTACAGGTTGAAAGACCCGGTAATTCGGACGGGAGAATTATTTACAGGGGAGAAGATGTAAATTCCGATGTATACTGGTTATGCAGGATATTGGGTATGCCGCTGGTGTATCCTGAACCTGCAAGACAGCCATCTATCAGAAAAAACGGTCATAGAACGACACGCATGATTTCAGGGGTCCTGCCCGGAGAATCCATTATGGTCAACGGGCTTGTAATCGGTTATGCCAGTACTGAGGATGTGGAATTAATATTTGAGGATGGGATTGTTACTGCCATCAAAGGCGGGCAATTGAAAAAGCATGGTGTGGAAAAACTCACTTCATACATAGGTAAGATTGACCCTGAAACTGCATGGATAAAAAGTGGAAATTTACGCCGAACTCCTGTTCTCGAATCAATGAAACGGGAAAGAATTGATATTCATAAACGCCAGTCCTGTCGGGCTGTACTGATAAATCATGAAGCGGAAAGGACATTCGAACTGGCAAGGAAAGCGGACCTGGTAATTTCAGTTGGGGATGACACCACGGCGATTGCAGGAAGTATCCTGAAACGTCTGGAAATACCCTTGATAGGAATTACTGATGGTGACAGGGATAACGTGCTTGCTGAAAATGAATATTGCGAAGGTTCTACGATAATACAGGTTAAAAGCAGTTTTGATGATATAGTGGGAGAGAAAATAAAGGATTTGTTTTTTCCTATATCCCACCCTGAATTTCCCTCAAAATCTTATCTGGAAGAACAAATTCTTGATCTGGCAAAATCTCACATAAGACATGTTATCTTCCACTCTCTGAAATATAATTATTGATCCCCATCCTTCTGCACATTTCCAGATCGTTACATACTCTTATTACTGAAGATATTTTATTTTTATCAGGGAGTTTTGGAATTGTCGGTTTGAAATGACGTAAATCCGGTGTAAAAATGTTCTTTATAGGTGATACAATGGTGAGGGTTGAAAAAGACACACTTGGGGAGGTGGATGTTCCAGATGATGTTTATTATGGTCCCCAGACCGTCCGGGCTGTGAATAATTTCAGGGTTAGTGACCAGAGACTGCCTCCTGCTTTTATCAGGGCACAGGCTGCGATCAAAATGGCGTCTGCAAAAGCCAATATGAAAGCCGGAAAACTGGACCGTACTTTGGGTGAGGTAATCTACAAAGCCGCCCGTGAGGTGCGGGATGGAAGATTTGATGATAATTTTGTGCTGGATGCTTTCCAATCAGGAGCCGGTACGTCCCAGAATATGAATGCCAACGAGGTTATCGCCAACAGGGCTCTCGAGATACTGGGTTATCATAAAGGTCGCTACGATATTCTCCATCCCAATGATCATGTTAATATGTCCCAGTCCTCCAATGACACCACCCATACGGCAATCCATATCGCTGCCACGGAAACAATAACAAATGAACTTTTGCCTGTGCTTAACAACCTGCAGGATGAACTCGATGCAAAGACTAAAAAGTACATGGAGGTAGTAAAACCCGGCAGGACCCACCTTCAGGACGCCGTACCTGTGACCCTGGGGCAGGAATTCAGTGGTTATTCGAGGATGGTGGAGCTGGGGATACTACAACTGGGACGTGTATTGGAGGATTTGAAGGCGCTCAATATGGGAGGTACGGCTACAGGTACTGGTCTCAACAAACCAAACGGTTTCAGTGAGGTTGCGATTCAGGAAATAAATCATATAACAGACATTGATTTCAGGCTAACAGAAAATTTCTTTGAAGCCACACAGGGTGCAGGGGCTATTCTGGGCACATCGTCGGCTTTAAAGGGCATCTCTGTGAGCCTGATAAAGATTGCAAATGATCTAAGGTTGTTATCCAGTGGTCCACGCACAGGTTTCGGGGAAATCGTATTACCTGCAGTACAGCCAGGCTCATCCATCATGCCCGGTAAGGTCAATCCGGTGATGGCTGAGATGTTGAACATGGTGTGTTTCCAGGTGGTCGGTAATGATACCGCTGTAATGATGGCAGCTCAGGGAGGACAATGTGAATTGAATGTATTTACACCCGTCCTTGCTCATAATATTCTTAATTCGATAACAATTTTGGCAGGAGGTGTCGACTGTTTCAATGAACGCTGTCTCAAAGGATTAACTGTTAATGTGGATCACTGTTTAAAACTGGCAGAATCCAGTCTTGCACTGGGCACCTCACTGGCACCTAGAATAGGTTATGAAAAGGCTGCGGAAATAACCCATGAGGCACATAGAACAAACACTACCATACGTGAAGTGGTAGAAAGAAAAGATTTCGGCTTTTCAAAAGATGAAATAGAGGAATTATTGAATCCACTTAATATGACGGGGGAAGGAAATGAGAGAACATGATATTATAGTGATAGGGGGAGGTTTATCCGGTCTCAGGGCGGCGCTTGAGGCTAAAAGAAATGGAGCTGACGTGGCAGTTATCTCCAAGGTTCCACCGATTCGCAGTCATTCCGTAGCTGCACAGGGAGGGATAAATGCATCTATAGGTCATGATGACAGCTGGGACAGTCATGCCTATGATACAGTAAAGGGTAGTGATTACCTTGCAGATCAGGACACAGTGGAAATCCTGTGCAAGGAAGCCCCGGAAAGAGTTTATGAAATGGAGAATTGGGGGACATTGTTTTCCCGCACTGAAGAAGGAAAAATAGCCCAGCGGCCATTCGGAGGCGCTGGTTTTCCCAGAACATGTTATGCCGGGGACAGGACGGGCCACAATTTGCTGCACACCCTGTACGAACAGGTATTAAGGACCGGGGTCAGGATCTACAATGAGTGGATGGTAACCCGCCTGGCCACAGATAGGAATAGGTGCACTGGCTTTGTGGCGCTCAACCTGCTTGATTCTGATTTGGAAGCTCTCAGGGCCAAAGCGGTCAT
>JBMCCK010000009.1:0-12148 GCA_048619255.1 Methanohalophilus sp.
CTGGACAAAAAAACTATGCATGGACGTGATTATCGTCTTTTTGTCCAGCCCCTAATGGATACCCTCCACAGGGAACTGCGATGTGATTCAGACATACTGGACTATTTCAGATCTTTCCGCTACACCCTCTCCGGCGAATTTGCAATGACAAGCGATCTTGCACTCAATATAAGAATCCCGGCAGACTGGGGACTTGAAGTCGGATTGCTTGCAGAAGTCTACCGCAATGCCACCTTCAAGAGAGTATGCCAGACAGATCTTGGATTTTACGACCATAAACATAAAAAACTTGGCCAGGACCGCACGGAAGGCCTCTGCAAGATGACCGGTGATATTTTTTCGACATTTCTACGTATAATCACGGAATCATCAACCACCCCCATATCCCATTCACTCTTGCATAGTGTTGAGGTAAAATATAAAAGAAGAGGGCAGGACCTTATAAGGAAATATTATACTGATGCCCTTTTCAATGGTCTCAACTTTAACCGACATGAAGAGGAAACTTATGTGGACATGTTCTCAAAGGTCATCATGAAATCCGGGGAAGAATATCTTGATAAACCCCATGATATGCTGTTACCAGACTGGACAAGGGTCCTATCCGCAATACCTGACCTAAGGGAACAAATCTGTTATGCAGCACGCGAGGATGCCAGAGAATTTAATGGTAAAGTTTTTTGAGAATTAAAAGATAGATTGAGAAGTCAGGTTTAAATAATAAATACAGCGCATATCATTACCATGATATCCCAGAAAGTAGCAAGCATACCACCTTTTTACGTTATGGAAGTACTGGAGAGGGCCCAGCAGCTCGAAGCAGAGGGTAAAAATATAATTCATCTGGAAATTGGAGAACCGGATTTCCCCACTGCTCCCCATATATGTAAAACTGCCCATAATGCCCTGGATGCCTGCAATACAACCTACACACATAGTCAAGGAATACCCAAACTCAGAGAGGCAATCACTGAAGACTACAACACACGTTTTAACCTTGATATCGACCCTTCACAGGTAGTTGTTACTTCCGGTACAAGCCCGGCCCTTATGTTGAGTTTCATGGCGCTTGTTGATGAAGGGATGAAGGTAGCGATGTCAAATCCTCATTATGCATGTTATCCCAATTTCGTCAAAGCCATTGGAGGCAAAGCAGTTCTGGTTCCTACAAAAGAGGAAGAAGGCTATTGCCTTAATTCTGATAACCTCTTGGCAAATATTGATGCTGATACAGTTGCCATTCTTATGAATAATCCCTCCAACCCTGCAGGTTATATGATGCCTCCAGAAGAGATGGAGTCGATTGCAGATCTGGCAGGAGAAATCCCGATAATTTCCGATGAGATTTACCAGGGACTTGTTTATGGGGAGGCAGAAGACCACAGCATACTGGAATATACGGATAATGCAATTGTACTCAATGGTTTTTCCAAAAAATACTGCATGACAGGCTGGAGACTGGGTTACATGATCGTGCCCCCTAACATGACCCGATTGATCCAGAAGATGCAGCAGAATTTTTTTATATGTGCCAACAATTTTGTCCAGCACGCCGCAGTTGCAGCGCTCACAGGCCCACAGAATCATGTGAAATCAATGGTCGAGACCTATGACAAACGTCGTGTTTACATGCTGGAAAAACTCAAAGATATCGGTTTTGGCGTTAATTACACCCCGAATAGTGCCTTCTATATCCTGGCTGATGCGGGCAAGTTTGCCGGGAATGCACTTGAATTCAGCAGACAAATTCTGGAAGAAACCGGAGTAGCCATCACACCTGGAATCGACTTTGGGTCCGGTGGAGAAGGCCATGTGAGATTCTCATATGCCAACAGTTTGGAAAATATAGAAAAAGGAATGGAAAGACTTGATTCTTTCCTTAACGGGTAATCTTGCTTTTCTGGCGCTTACGCAACATCTTTTCGGTTTCGATCACAAAGAACACAGAACTGGCGGTTAATACTATAATTACCCAGTCAACTAATCTTAAAGGTGCTGTGTCAAGGATGTCATTAATCAATGGGTTATAGGTTATCAACAATTGTAGCAGGATTACCACAATCACTCCGCCCAGCATTGCCATATTGGAGAATAGCCGGCCAAATATATTTTCATAAATGGATTTTGAATTGAAAAGAAAGAAGATCTTAAAGAATACGATGCTATTCAACGCAATCGTCTGTGCTGTAGTTACTGTGGTTTTCTGGTCATTGATTGCAAAGAAGAACAACAGGAATGTTGCTGTTACCGTCAACAGGGAGACTAAAATGATTCTTTGCTTGATAACCGGCAGTAAAATAGGCTCTCCGGGTGGACGTGGATGTTTTTTCAACAGCATGGATTCCTTCGGTTCAAAGACGATGGGCACACCCAAACCGATTGCCGTTACAGTATTACTCCACAATATATGTAGAGGCAATAGAGGAGGATTGGTGATCCCCAGCAGCACCGCAGCCATTACAGCAAGCCCCTCAGCAGCATTGGTAGGCAGCGTCCATAAAATCACCTTCTGAATTTTGTCGTAAACATCCCTGCCTTCCTCCACGGCATTTACAATTGAAGCAAAATTATCATCTGCAAGCACCATGTCCGAGGCTTCCTTGGCAACCTCTGTACCGGATTTGCCCATTGCAACTCCTATATCTGCCCTTTTGAGGGCCGGTGCATCATTTATTCCGTCACCTGTGACGGCCACAACCTCTCCCTGCTCCTGCAGCAACCTGACAATACGGGATTTATCTTCAGGAGAAGTCCGGGCAAAGACAGAAACATTTTTTAATTTTTCATGCAGGTGCTCATCCGACATGCTATCAAGTTCTGAACCTGTAAGTACACCGTCTGTGGATATACCGAGTTGATTTGCGATACTGTGAGCTGTGAGTCCATGATCCCCCGTGATCATGATTACACGGATACCGGCGGTATTGCATTTTTTTATAGCATCCCTGACCTCTTCCCGGGGAGGATCACGCATTCCCTGCAGTCCCAGGAAAATAAGGTCTTCAATATCCTCTTCCTTCACTTCTTTCCTGTCAGTTCCCACTTCCCGGTATGCCATGGCAATAACCCGCAGGCCTTCAGATGCCATGTTTGAAGCAGCTTCGAGTATTTCTGTCGAGTCAAAAACCTCATTATCCCCGTAATTTGAGGAGCACATCCTGATTATGGTTTCAGGTGAACCTTTTACAAAAACTACATTGGATTTTTCATCCCTTTCATGGAGGGTGGCCATAAATCGCTTTTCGGATTCAAAGGGCAGTGAATCAATACGAGGCAAATGGAAAGACGATGCTTTCAAAGCGGATACCAGCAGTGCCCCTTCTGTGGGATCACCAGCCACACCTCCTTCTTCACGCAAGTATGCATCGTTACACAGGGAACCTGCCTTGAGGGTTTCCATCAAGGAACCATAATCATAAGGAGAAATTTGCACACCTTCGCTGGCAAAGCCTCCTTTGGGCGAATAGCCTTCACCTGTAACCTCAAACCAGCCTTCAGGGGTGTATATGGTCGTTACGGTAATTTGATTCATTGTCAGGGTACCTGTCTTATCGGAACATATGACAGTAGCTGACCCCAGTGTTTCCACAGAAGGCAGGTTCCGTATGATGGCATTCTTTGAGGCCATGGATTTTACCCCTATGGCCAGTGATATGGTGATAAGAGCTGGCAAACCTTCAGGAATGGCCGCCACTGCAAGACTAACTGAGGCCATGAAAATTTCCAGATTCTCAAAACCTTGTAAACGTCCAATAATAAATGTCAGGACCGATACAAAGAGGATTACAACAAATAGTAATATCCCCAGATGATTTATGGTGCGTATCAGGGGAGTAGAAATACTTTCCGATTCCTTGATGAGTTCTGATATCTTGCCTATTTCGGCACGGGGTCCGGTTGCCACCACCACCCCATATCCAACACCCTGCGTTACAAGAGTGGCAGCGAATGCCATGTTTTCCTGGTCTGCAAGGGGTACGTCCTCACCTGAAATGGCTGTGGTATTCTTTTCAACAGCCGTGGATTCACCGGTCAGAGTTGATTCATCAATATGCAGGTTCTTGGTCTGGAAAAGTCTTACATCGGCAGGTACCCGTGCACCGGCTTCAAAGAGCACCACATCCCCTGCCACCAGTTCTCGACTGGGAATGATTTTACGCTGCCCATTGCGCAGTACAGTAGCTTCGGGACGCATCATCCTGGAAAGGGATTCCAGAGCATTTTCAGCCTTTTTTTCCTGCACAAAACCAATTATTGCATTGGCCAGGACCACTATGCCGATTACAGCAGTCTCTGCATATTCATTTAAGAAGAAAGTGACTATCGCAGCAGCAATTAACACATAGATCAATGGGCTTGCAAATTGCCTGGCAAAAAGATACAGTGGTCCATGTTTCTTTTTTGCCTCAACTTCATTGTACCCATAGGTAGATAATCGGAAAGATGCTTCATCTTCGCTTAAGCCTTCCTTATTGCTTTCAAGAAGAGAAAAGGTCTCCTCCGCATTAGCACGATACCACTTAACCTCCCCATCCATAAAAAGAAGAATGGAATTCTGGAGTTAAAGATTTTGTGATTGAAATAACGTTCCCAGAGATCCCCATCTGGATAACAGGTGTAGCATTGATATTTGTATCAATGTTTGTATGAATAAATGAAATTGTGCACTATGATGAAATAAGAGAGAAGCAAATATATTCAAACATGGTGTAAAGATGGCGGAAAGACAAGTAGAAAGCGTACTTATTGAAATTCCAAAGGGAAGTCGAAATAAATATGAGTATGACAAAGAAAAGGAAATGATAAAATTTGACAGGATGCTTTTCTCTTCGATGGTATATCCCTGTGATTATGGTTTCTTTCCCGACACTCTCGCCCTTGATGGGGATCCTTTAGATGCACTGGTACTAACGTGGGAACCTACATTCCCGGGTTGTTTGATAGATGTGCACCCTGTTGCCTTGTTTGATATGATGGACGATAAAGGCAGAGATGAAAAGATACTATGTGTTCCGGAAACAGACCCTCTGTGGATACACATAGAAACAATAGATCAAGTCCCACCTCATCTTTTAAAGGAAATTACCCATTTTTTTGAAACGTATAAAAACTTAGAAAATAAAGATGTGGAGATAATTGGATGGAAAACTCTGGAAAATGCAATCAATGTAATTAAAGAAGCAAAAAATAGACATCGAAACCAAAAGTAACTTTCTGCAGATAATCCCTGTTAATTCTGTAACTCATATTAAAGGACAGAAAAGGAGAGACGCTGAGGGGGAGATTCGAACTCCCGAGGGGTCAAGCCCCACAAGCTTTCCAGGCTTGCGCCGTACCGCTAGACTACCTCAGCAAATATGATTTCATGTACGCTGCATACGTTTTGTATTCCAGCGACTCGGATAAACATCGTCATTCATTATTACTCTTTCGGTGATAGCAGCAATTCCACTGGATAAATTCAGTATTTCAGAGGAGTCCATTGATGCTTTTGCAAGAGCAACAATTTCACCTTTCAAACTAAAAACGGCAACATCACCCTTTTTTTGGATATCAGAATCGAAGCCGACAATACCCGGTACTGTAAGTGCTGCTCCATGACAGATCGCACTTACGGCGGAATCACGGATTGTGATGTGCGGCAGATTTACAAGGGCTTCCTCCATTGGTCTGATAATGCGGCGCAAATGCTCTTCATCACCATTTTCCTGCCAGAATACAAAAGCGTCTTTCAGGTCATGCAGGGTAACAAGTGATGATTCATCAAATGGTCCTGTGCCAACCCTTCTGAGCTGTTGCATATGGGCCCCACAACCAACCACCAGCCCGATATCATGACAGAGTTTGCGTATATAGGTTCCTGCCTCACATCTAACCCTGAAAAGTACAAGATTTTCTTCGACTTCCAGAACATCCAGGGAATAGATATTGCGTATCCTGACAGCACGCTTGACTGCCGAGACTATAGGAGGAGTCTGGTATATAGGGCCTGTAAATTCATCACACACCTTCCGCACCCGTTCTTCGGGAACATTTTCATGTAGGCGCATGAGGCAGATATATTCCTTTGCTGAAAGACGAAGTGCAGAGACAGCTTTTGTTGCCTTACCCAACATGATCGGTAAAACACCCGTCACCCGCGGATCCAGTGAACCTGAATGACCTGCCCTGGGAAGTTCAAGCATATCCCTGACCCACGCAGTGACCTCATGACTTGTAGGCCCGGCGGGTTTGTCAAGGTTTACCACTCCCATCCTGATGTAAAAAGAAAGAGGACGCTTGTGAGGAGGACAACCATAAGACGGATCTGTATGAGCATCTCCTTTGAGAATATATTCCCTTTGTCGGGTTAAATTGTTATCAACATTAGTATTATTCGTTAAAAAACCCACCCAGATTATCAATTGCAGTCTTTAATATATCACATATCTGGTATTGGTTCCAGCGGTTTGATTCGATCACCAGATCATAGATTGAAAGGTCATTTATATCTATATCATAAATTTCCCGATATCTCAAAGATTCGGAAGATTCTCTTTCTATTGTTTCGTTGAGTTTTGCTTCAAAAGAAGAACCCTCACGCCCAACGATACGTTCAACACGGACCTTGCGGGATGCTTTCAGCCATATACACAGTGCTTCATCACCTGCCATATGACCGGCAAGCCTGCCCTCCAGAATAATGTTATCCCCGCTTAAAGCAATGTCTTGCTGCCTTTCATCAATCATCCTGTCTATTGCAGGATCGGATTCGGCAAGTTTTCCGAATTCACCCAGACTCATAGAATGTTCTTTTGCAAGATTGCGGAATACGTCACCTGCTGAAATCATTTCAATGTCATAATGTGAGGCGAGCATCCGAGATACGGTGGTAGTTCCACTGCCCGGAAGACCGCTTATCGTAAGAAGCATTCACACGCCACCGATATCCAGAGCCTTTCGTACAACCTGACTGATAGCCAGAGAAGTGATAAAATACCAGAATATCCAGTACTGGATAGGCCCGATTATAGAAGTTGTTAAAAGGATCTCACCTATGAATGGGAAGGTAAGTGCAGCACTACCATGTTCGCTTATGTAGTAATATGCCCACATGAAAAGGGGAAGGGATATGATACTAATATAGGCCATTGGTTTGAACTGCTGCTTGGACATTTCCATCTGGTCAGACATCATTTCCTTACGCTGCTCATCCAGCTTATTGATCATGTAATTGTTCTGGGCCAACTGCGCTTCACGATACTCCTTCTGGAAAGATTTCATACGCTCCTGGGTACTGCGCATAAGTTCCCAATCAATAGTATATTTCTGGATAAGAGAGGCATAAAGAGCAGTAATGGCAGCCATGATAAAAAGTACAACATGGAAATTACTTTCACCAACCAGCATGATGATTGGGTCCATTATAATTCCCACAATCGATCCGATTATTTCCCTGCCTTCCTCGCCAATCAGAACGATTGCAAGCATAAGAGATATACCTACAGCTATGACAAATCTTTCAAGCAGCTGTTTTAATTTTGCATTTTCCAAGGCAACCATCACCGGCATTTTTCATTTAATTCAATTCAAATATTTATCAAGAACAATGCGTATATCATCAAAGACGCTATTTATATCCTTTTCGCCATTGATATGTACTACTAAATTCTTGTTAGCATAATAATCTATCAAGGGCTGTGTCTTATTTTTATAGGATTCCAAACGCTGGCGAATGACTTCTTCCCTGTCATCTTCACGCTGGTACAGTTGTCCTCCACAGGAGTCACATACACCTTCATTTTGTGGAGGATTAAACCTGACGTGATAACTTTCGCCACATTCACACATGTAACGACCGGAAAGACGTCCTACGAGTTCTTCGTCCGGAACATCAATATTCAGCACAACGTCCAGTGGCATTCCGATTTCCTCAAGAATACCATCCAGGGCCTCAGCCTGTGGTATGGTCCGGGGATAACCATCCAGCAAATAACCTTTCTTACAATCAGGTTCTGCCAGACGATTTTTAATAATACCTATCAGAACTTCATCAGGCACAAGTTCTCCACGGTTCATGTAATGTTCCGCCTTTTTGCCCAGTTCGGTTCCTTGCTTTACATTGGCCCTGAGGATATCCCCTGTAGAGATATGAGGGATATTATAATAACTGGAAAGTTCTTTGGCCTGGGTACCTTTTCCGGCACCCGGTGGCCCAAATAACACCACATTCATATTTTTCCTTCCTATATTATTACTCCTTTCCGAAGAAAGACCGCATCATTGGATGCATTTCCATCATCTGTTCAGAAGCTATATCCTCATACAACCTGTAGACAATACTTACTGCCAACAGAAGACCGGTACCCCCGGCACCACCAATGGTACCAAGCAAACTTGCAACCAATGTAAGAGCACCGATAAGTGCACCACCTATGATGGTAACTCTTGGTATGTAGCGCTCCATTACTTTTTCTATACTACCAATGTTCCTTCTAAAACCTGGTATCTGCATACCGGAATTAAACACTTTCTGGGCCGTTGGTTTGGCACCCATTCCTGTAGTCTCTATCCAGAACAGCGCAAATATGATCCCACCAATAATTAGCATAAATGCATCTACAAATACATGGAGACCAATCTGCCATAGTTCAGGGGCAGCCACACCATAACCTGTATATGTTTCCTGTACTAAAGAAGGAATCCAGTCATGAGGACTGTTAATAGGTGCCAGATAATACATCACCCCGTTTATAGGGGTTGAACCGGAATATTCTCCAAAAATTGTAATTCCCCGACCTGCAAGCATAAGACCGATTAATTGTATATTTGCCTGTAGTGCTCTGACAAGAATCATCGGCAGAACTGAAGCATAAATCAGTTTCACAGGGAAGCGACCTCTTGCCCCTTTCACGGAACTATGTGCAAGAGGAATTTCAATACGGGTACTTTCTGCATATACAACCAAAAAGAAGATTGCAACTGTAGTTATAAGCGCCAATATTCCTCCCTGTATCAGGATAAACATGAAACCATCACCGGAAAAAAGATAATCTGCTCCTACATTCTGAATGATATAAAGCCATTTGGGAATAATACCGGAAGGCAATCCGGATTCATCGGGTACCCAGTTAATTAAACCTGTCACAATCTGCTGTGAAACACCCGCAACAATGAAAAGTCCTACACCGGATCCAATACCCCACTTGGATACGATTTCGTCCATAAAGAGGATCAAGACTCCACCCACACATATCTGGAGGAATATCAGGAATGTAACTACTCCCAGACCCACTCCCAGAGATGCGGCAATACCTGCATCAGGCTGAATGTAACCTCCAACAATCTGAGGCAGCGCAGTAAGTACAATCATAACGAATACGAGGAATTTTTGAGCACCCTGGAAAAAAGCTTGATCCCGGGGGTCTGACATATCGAGTTTGATAATATCTGCACCGGTGAGAAGCTGAAGAACAATGGATGCAGTAACAATAGGCCCAATACCAAGAAGCATCAAAGAGCCAGAAGCTCCAGCAAAGAAAGCTCTGTATTGTTCAAATAGGTCAATGGATTCCGCGGAAAGCCCAAACAGAGGTACGTTTGCAAGAGCAAAGTACAGCATGAGGATCCCCAGAGTCCACATCAGTTTATTCTTGAAGTGAACATGTCCTTCCGGACTTGTCACAGCAGGTAATCTGTTAAAAAACGGTTCTAAACTTTCCTTAAAGCTCATCAATTACACCTTTTGCCAGGTTCCAATATTGTATATAAATGTAAATATATCGGACAGGTTAATAAGAGTAATGTCATGTAGACATTACTCTTCTATAGCAACACATGATCCACCGGCTTCCTCGATCTTTGATCGGGCAGGTCCGGAAAAACTGGATGCTGTAATTTCCATTTTTTTGTTAACCTTTCCTGAGCCCAGAACTTTTTCAATTTCCAGGTCTGCAAGATTAATTTTATAGACACCATCCTCAACATTTGCAAGACCATCCACTACAAGCTGGTCTGCAAGTTCATCAAGTTCACCTACATTTACAATGGAAACTTCATGAATTGCTTTTAAAGGACGTTTGAATCCATATTTACCGTGGGTGTAACCACCCTGAAGTGCACGGACAAAATGGTGATTTACTTCACCACATCTGCCACGTCCACCACGATTTCCAGCACCACGTCTGTTTTTGGTAGTGCCGCCACCACAGGTCCTGGAACCCCTATACTTTTTTGTTTGAGTTTTGCCCATAATCTCACCTCATCTTGTTAAGAAGAACATTGATGTTTTCATCATGGTTACCAAGTACCCCGCCATTCTGAATAGGTCTTTTGATACCTGAATGACCTTTCCTTGGAGGATGTAACCTGAATACGGGTTTCAGACCAGGAACTGCGGAAAAACTGGCTTTGCCTTCTGAAACGGCTTCTGCAAAAGAAGCAATCGAATCAAAATCTGTATTTTCAGCAATGTATTCATCGGTAAGAGAGATTCCACCTTCGATCTTACCACGATTGGCAAGAACCTGAGTAAGGGTTTGTG
The DNA here is from genome assembly GCA_048619255.1 of Methanohalophilus sp. Classification (GTDB taxonomy): domain Archaea; phylum Halobacteriota; class Methanosarcinia; order Methanosarcinales; family Methanosarcinaceae; genus Methanohalophilus. Next base: position 10,523 of record JBMCCK010000009.1, read on the forward strand.
CGTCGATCTTACCATAAGCCACGTAGTCCTTCACTTTCTGGATCATACCACTGTTATTGGGTGTCTCATCGAGTATCACGCAGTGATTGATACGATTCAGACGAAGCATAGTTAAGGTATCAGCGATTGTTTTCCTGACATTAACATTTCCACGCATTCTTATAACCGCATACATTTTCAGGCCTCCTTACATTCCATTTTGAGAGGTTCCCTAATTGTACCGGTATGCTTGAGAGCATTGTATGTTGCTTTGGCAAAATTGAGAGTAGTTCTGGTCTGACCTTCGGTCCTTGTCCAGACATCCTTGATACCTGCCTTTTCGAGCACTTTCCTTGCAGTATCCCCTGCAGCAAGACCAAGACCCCTGGGGGCTGGTTTGAGTTCTACACTAACACTGCCTGCTTTGCCACGCACCTCGGAAGGAACAGTATGTGGAAGTCCACAACCACATTCCCAGGAACCACAGCCACGTTTTACACGAGTAATGTTCATCTTGGCATTGCGAATTGCCTTACGGATAGCAGGTCCAACCTGTCCGTCTTTGGCCTGACCAAGACCCACATACCCGTCACCATTCCCTACAATAACTGTTGCCCTGAACTTGACACGTCTTCCAGAGTCAGTCATCCTCTGAACCATATTAATATCAAGTACTTCATCTTCAAGACCGGGTAACAGTATATCCACAATATTAGATTCCCTGATTGGCAAGCCTGACTCAATGGCTTCATCCATGGAAGTTATCTGTCCTTCAGCTACCAGACTGCCAAGTCTTGTGAGGGGAACCCAATCTTCTTCATATTGATATGCCATATAACCACCTTAATTGAAATCCGAAAGGATCTTTTCTTTTGTCGCCTCGAAAACCTCTGGCAGATTTGATCCTTCAAGATATTCTGCCACATGTTCTCCACTTATGCGCTCATCTGATGGGAATACAGCAGGATTGTGCGGGATATCCATTCCGGAATCCACTACACCTTTAAGAGCTGCATAGACTTTACAACCGGCAGAGGGAGATTGTAATCCAATATCCAGCACACCTGTTTCATAGCCTTCAGCAAGCGCTTTATTTCCAAAAAGCAAGCCTGTAAGATAAGCCGCAGTGGTGTTGCTGGTAGATCCCTCATAACCGTATTTGCCCAATTCGCCTGAAATTGCAGAGACAAGAGTTTCGTCTCCTTCATTATTTGGAATTACCAGCTGTATCCTGACATTCCTAATACTTTTCCTAACAACAAGACGATTTTCTTTTGAAAGGAGCAATCTCAGACGTTGGTGATAATCAGTACGCCCTTCCCTTCGTCTTCTGAAAGGAACTTTATAACGGGGGCCTGTTGCCATGATTTATCCTCCAACATATAATATGTAAATTCATTTTAATCAATACTCATTCATCTTTTCCGATATCGAGGTGAGCTTCAAGATGAGCAACACTTCTGTATTCCCCACCTTTGGCTTTCCTGTAAACCTTACAATAGGTGGATCTGTCGAGTGTACCATCATCACGAAGTTCTTTGAGCCTGCGACGAAGAGCACGGATCTTTTTCATCCATTGTTCTTTACGAGGGTTCCTTGCACCTTTTTTACCTTTTCTGGACCCATGACCTTTTCTGTGGCCATATT
>JBMCCK010000010.1:0-11805 GCA_048619255.1 Methanohalophilus sp.
GCTATGCTGGGTCAATAAAATATTATGATCGTCTGCTTGAGGTGGAACCAAATTGCATTACTGCATGGTACAACAAAGGATTTGCCAATAATATGATGGGCAATGTCGATGAGGCAATAGAATGCTACGATCAGGCCCTTTCGATTGATCCGGAAAATCCTTCTGTGCTTTACAATAAGCGGTTTGCCCTTTATAGAATAGGTAAATCTTCAGAGGCAAAGACAGCCAAACTGAAGCTTGATTCCATAGATCCGGATTTTGAAGAGGCTCTGGACAACAAGGGAACGAAATTCTTCCTGCCAAAGGAATACGATCCCAATCTGGAATATAAACTGCCTTCACGGTGGTATAATAAATAATCGGGGTTATCCCCGATTATATCTGGTTTTTGCCATGTCAGTTTATTTAAAATTTTCAAGACCTTCAAAATCCAGTGTGGCAAAATAGTCTTCCATGGTTTCTGCTCTTCTGATTTGTACAGTGCTGCCATCTTCCCTGAGCAAAATTTCAGCAGAGCGTAATTTTCCATTATAGTTGAATCCCATTGCATGACCATGTGCTCCGGCATCATGCATTGCCAGGATGTCACCTATTTCGATTTCAGGCAATTTCCTGTCTATGGCGAATTTGTCATTATTTTCGCAGAGAGAGCCTGTCACATCATATGTATGGTCATGAGGCTGGTTTTCCTTGCCAGGTACAGTTATATGGTGATAAGCTCCGTAAACACCTGGCCTCATAAGATTTGCCATTGTGGCATCCATTCCTACAAAATCCTTGTAGGTATGCTTGAGATGGCGTACTTTGCTGATGAGGTATCCATAGGGTCCGGTGATCACCCTTCCGCATTCAAGGTAGATCTTGAGGGGGTCAAGGCCGTTTGCGGAAATTATTTTATCATATTCTTTCTTAACACCCTTTGCTATAACATCATAGGGGACTGATTCCTGGTCTGGCTCGTAGGGTATTCCTATACCGCCTCCCAGATTCGCGAATTCGAATTTGATACCGAGTTCCTTTGAAATATCGGCGATAACTTCAAAGAGAATCCTGGCAGTCTCTATGAAATAGGTCGGATCCAGTTCATTGGATGCTACCATTGTGTGGATACCGAATCTCTTGACCCCTTTATCGGCAAGTTTTTTGTATCCTTCAAAGAGCTGCTCCCGGGTAAAACCGTATTTTGCATCTTCCGGGTTGCCTATGAACTTGTTACCTTTCTTGAGTGCACCGGGATTATATCGGAAACAGATCATTTCAGGCAGGCCTGCATGTTTTTCAAGATAATCAATATGGCTTATATCGTCAAGATTGATTATAGCACCCAGTTCTTTTGCCTTTACAAACTCTTCTGCTGGTGTGTCGTTGGAGCTGAACATAATATTTTCGCCAACAATACCCGCTTTTTCAGCAAGTACAAGTTCGGGAAGGGAACTGCAATCGGCACCAAATCCCTTATTTTTCAGAATTTTGAGTATATATGGATTGGGGAGGGCTTTTACAGCATAGTATTCCTGAAAACCTTCCAGAATCCCGAAGGCTTCTTTAAGTTTTTCCACATTTCTCAGTATGCCTTTCTCATCATAGAGATGGAAAGGAGTGGGATATTTTTCCGTGATCTCCTGTACTTTTTCTTTAGTAAAAGGTACTTCTTTTGCTACCATTTTTTCTCCTCAATAATTGTAAAATAAAGACGATACACTCAGTGGTGCATCTTTATTAAAATGATTATTGCTATTGCTGTGATAAAGGTTTCTTATATAGTTTATCCTTATGTGAATAAAAAACAAAAAAGCATTATGTGGAGTGATTTATGCCCTCCACTTAAAAGGCATTCCGAAATTGAATTATTTTTGTCCTTGTGAAAATCCACTTGTTTCTTCTACGAATTGTTCCACTCTCTTTTTTATTGTATCTCTCAAATTCCTCATTTGTTCCAGCTTTTCTTCATGTGTGCCTGTGAAATTTTCAGGTTCCGGGAATGGCCAGTATAATTTTGCAAAGGGTTTTGGATATATAGGACATCTCTCCTCGTGCTCTCTGTCACAAACAGTGATTACGAAATGGAAAAAATTACCTGCCCGGAAGAGGTCCCATGCATCCTGGGTCTTTTTCTTTGTGAGGTCGAATCCATCTTCCTTCATTACTTCAAGGACAAGTGGATTAATCTTTCCGGGCTCAAAACCCGCACTCTCAGCTTCGAACTTGCTTTCTCCGAGTCTTTTCAGGTATTCTTCTGCTATCTGGCTTCTTGCACTGTTGTGCACACAAATGAAAAGCACTTTGATTTTTTCGTTGCTTTCTTTCATGTAAATGTAGAGGAGCTGATGTGGCAATAAGTGTTACCTACATAGATTATGTAGATTCTATATCAGGCAATCCTGGTGAATTGTGCCTGTACATTCCTGCAATAGCAAATCTGTATTTTAGTTTTCGATCCAACAGGTAATACATCACTTTAATTTTCCGGCAAGTTCCTCGCCCATCTGGAAAGCCTTTTTAAGCGCTGCTTCATCCTTTTTGACAACTCCCCTGTCAAATTGGTTAAGCACAGGCATCTTCTTATCCACTGTGTATCCCAGAGCTTCCAGTGGATAACTCATGGCTTCTAGGCTGAACCCGATATCTTCAATGATGGATTGCTCCCCAATGCTGAAAACGCAGGCACGTCTTCCCTGTCCTGCCAGCCGGCTGGAATATTCACGTGGCCGGTCATCGGTGAAGTTGTAGTAGGGATACAGCCGGTCGATGAAGGTTTTCATAAGGGAGGTAACATTGTAATTGTAAGTAGGGGAGCCAAGCACCATTCCCTTTGTTTCTTCGATCTTTGGGTACAGTAAATTCATCCCGTCATGGAAGCGGGTACAGGTCTTATCCTGCCGACATCTTTCACATCCCACGCAGGACTCGATACTGTAATCGCGCAGATGTACTATCTCGACTGTAGCACCGTTACTTTTTGCGCCTTCCATTACCTCATCCATCAATACGTCGGTATTGCCTGCCTTCCTGGGACTTGCACAGATTCCCAGAATATCTAGTGTAATACTGTATTCCTCCTCTTCTGTAGTTATTCTGTGAATACGACCTTCACTTCTTTGATATCCCATAGTGACTCTACTTTTTCCAGAATATCCTCTTTAATAGCCGATGCGAACTGGTGATCTGAAGGAAGGTCTATAAGTATTCTCACAGAACCCTCATTGATCTCTATCTTTGTCACAAGTTCCGTCCTGACTATATCCAGCCCTGCCATGGGATTCATAACATGTTTCAGGCGCCTTCTGACGACTTCTTCAGTAGTAGTTTCTTTCTCGCTCACAAGGCCATGCTTTTCTTCATAATCCCGAATTGCCGCCCTCAATCCTTCCACAGCCAGTACTGAACAGTGTGCTTTTACGGTGGGCAGCCCTCCGAGTTCTTCTGTGGCCTGCTTCCATGAGATATTTTTAGCTTCTTCCAGGGTCTTTCCCTTGGCCATTTCGGTAATTATAGAAGCTGTAGCGATATTGGATGCACACCCATAGGATTCAAATTTTATATCCTCTATCACCAGGGTTTTGGGATTGACATTCAGGTATACTGCCACCATGTCACCACATGCCGGACTTCCTTCCAGCCCCTTGCCATCCGGATTTTCTATTTTACCCACATTACGCGGGTTTTTAAAGTGATCAAGAACTTTTTCACTGTAAGGAAATTTCACATTAAACACCTCACTTTTTCTCGTATAATGGACTAATCTCTCTTAATTGAGCAACGATTTCCTTAATCGCATCCACAATGGCATCGGTTTCCTCAAGGGTATTGTAACGACTGAAGGTAAAGCGCAATGACCCATGGGCCCTTTCATGGTTTCCACCTATGCCCAGTATAACGTGACTTGCTTCAAGGGAGCGGCTAAAACACGCAGAACCCGTGCTGACCGCAAATCCACGCATATCCAGATGGAGGGTAAGTGATTCACCTTCTACATAATGGAACGTTATGTTGGCATTATGTGGACTTCTGTGTTCCTTACTTCCGTTTAATATTACATCCGTAATTTCACTGGATATTCTCTCTATAAGATGGTCTCTCAGTGCCCTGATCTGCCTGTTTTCCTCCTCTGTCACAAGTTCTACTGCTTTTGCAAATCCGACAGCTCCGGGTATGTTTTCAAGGCCGGCCCTGAGGTTGAATTCCTGGAATCCACCGTCCATCCATTTGTTGATGGGCGTATCTTTGCGTATGAAGAGGCCCCCCACACCACGGGGCCCATGTATGGTATGTGATGCAACAGTTATCAGGTCCACAGGTATTTTTTGCACATCTATTGGAACGCGTGTGAAACTATGGGTGGCATCTGTATGCAGAAGTACTCCTTTCTCCTTGCATATGTTTGAGATGCTTTCCAGGTCCTGTAGCGTACCGATTTCTTGATTGACATGCTGTATCGAGACGAGAACAGTTTCGTCTGTGATAGTCTCTGCAAGTTGTTCTGTATTTAGCCTACCAGCGTCATCCACTTCTATGAAATCTACTTCAAAACCCTGTTTTTCCAGTGCTTTTGCGGTGTTCAGGACGGGGAAATCCTCGATTTTTGAGACAATAAGATGTTTCCCCTTCTTTTTGAGTGCAGATGTTACTCCCTTTATTGCCATATTGCTTGATTCGGTGCTTCCGGATGTGAAAACAATTTCTCCAGGCGAAGCATTTAATGAATTTGCAATTGTGGACCGCGCTTCTTCAAGTGCTTCCTTTGCATCAATACCCATCGAATAGGCAAATTCTGATGTTGCCACAGCATAAGTATCAAAATAATACGGCTTCATTGCCTCAAACACTCTTTCATCTAGCCGTGTACTTACGGAATTATCAAAATAAGCAGTTTTGTCTTCCATAAAATTCCTCAGATAAATAATGTAATCTCTGCATCTTTTGCTTCATGGACATAGGTACCCACAGCACCATATTCATCAATCCATTCAGTACGTAGCTGTTCTTGCTTGATTCCCATAATTTCCATGGTCATTTCACAGGCAATTATTTTACCCCCCAATTCCTTGAAATCGGTCATCATTTTTTCAAGAGGAGCTACATTGGCCTTTTTCATCCTGCTTTTGACCATCCATTTGCCAAGCCCCAGGAAATTCATTCTGGATAAGGGTCCCTTTTCGAGTCCTCCTTTTTTCAAGCGTTCAAGACCCCAAAAAGTAAAATACAGGGAAGCTTCCATTCCCATCGAAAGTGAACCATTTGCAATAATGAGTGCACTGTACAGTTTGTCCATGTCCCCGCTATGGACTATTATGACTGTTTTATTGCTCATAGAAACCAATCCTTTTAACGCTTAATTCTGTTTTTCCACTCATCAGCTTCTTCATCGATACCGATAATTTCAAGCCCCATGGATTCGCAGGCCATTGGTATCTCCTTCTTTGAAGCTGGATGTGTGCCTGTGACTATTACCTCATCTCCCGGTGTAGCTTTTCTCAACGCTTTCCTGCATTCAACTAGCGGGACCGGGCAGGTCTCTCCCCTGGTGTCCACTTCTATTGTTGTCATATCTTTTCCCCCTGAATATTTATTATGTCTGCATGTTCACAATTGTTAACGTGTTTATATGTTTGCAAATGATATATAAGTTTCTCGAATAGCATAACAGGCTGCATGGCTCATTTAAAAAATATTACCTCCTATCGGCATTCTTTTTCTGATCAGAACAACATAGCAAGAGTAATTACAAAAAGGATGATAGCGACCGCCCCCATGATCTTCATGAGGTTTTCCTCACCTTCAAAAGAATATCTATCATCTCCTTCCTGTTTTCTGATTTGCGATAATCCAAAAGAAACACCACCAAGTGACCCTATTGCTATACCCATTATCGTTCCAAGCCCCACGCTTCCTATAGATGGTCCAAGTAACAAGTTGCCGTAGAGTGCACCTGCAATAGCTCCTGCAGATACCCATATAGGCATCACTCTCTGATTTTGCTCCAATTTGTTATCAGTTATTATTAGACCCCCGTTTCTGTTTATATAGAAATATCACACAGGTTAATGATATTCTTTGTGTCTGTATTTTGCTGAATTCTCTGAAAGGTAATTCCTGTTTCCGCAAACATTTTCTCAATAGTATTTTCCAGTACTTTGACTACTTCATCCTGTCTGATATTTGTCACAGCTGCCAATGCTCTAACCTTTGGGTTTGCAACATTTTCCCTCTCAAAAATTTCTATTTCAGGTTTGTTTGTAGAGGATGTGAGGCTGATTTTCAGGAAAGTCTCCGGCAGGTCCATGGACATTTTTACATGGCCTATAAAATCCGGATTCAATTGCATGAACTGGCTATGTATGGAATCAATAATTTCATTTGCCAGCTTATGCCCCTTCTTGATTTCCAGATCATTTGTCTCAATTGCGTATTCAATGGCATGGGATGATACATTTGACTCAGTAATAGAATTTTGTTTTGTGGAATTTTCTCTTTGTTTTCCTTCTCCACCTATGATTTCTATTAAACTTTCAAAGTTCCCTTCATTTTCTTTTGCTGAAAATTCCAGTATTTTTGCATCTTTATTATAGTGTTGCAACAAATCTTTGACTTTACTGACCTGTTCATCTGTCGCTACGTCTATCTTGTTAATGCCCAGGATGTCTGCATCCTCTATCTGGGTCTTTATGAATTTTGGAATCTGTTCAATTTCCAGATCGAACCTGCTGCCATCTATCAGATTTATTATTGGGGAAAACTCCATATCTGTGATCTTCATAAGTTCTATTTCCTCTTTGATCTGCCGGGGGAATGCGACGCCGGTTGGTTCAATAATTACCGTGTCTGGCCCGTATTCCTCGGCAAGGGAGTCAAGCGTCTGTTCCATATCGATTTTTAAAGTGCAGCAAATGCATCCGTTGGTAATCTCCCTGGTTTCCACTCCTTCTATATCCAGTGTTGTCCCGTCAACTCCGATTTCACCTATCTCATTTACAATAATAGCGATCTTTTCACCTTTTTTATTGAGATATTTGCCCAGCTTAAGCAGGGTGGTAGTTTTACCACTGCCCAGGAATCCGCCAATGATTATTACTTTCATTCATTACACCTTTTAAGAATTAGATTTGTTGATACTTTTTTATTTTTCCTCGCAGAATTCATTCCGTGCTTGTGCAAGAGCCTGCATGTTCTTTATGGGTGACTGGGGTGCGATTCCACAACCAGGGGCCAGTATATCCACGCCTGCCTCCAGACATTTCAACGCTTCTGCTTTTACTTCTTCAGCAGTTTTATTGTATATGGTCACTGAAGTTGAGACATTGCCTATCAGTGCAGCACCGCCTTCATGTGCCATTTTTATGGCGTATTGCAGATTTTCAACACTTTCTTCCACACTTATACCACAAAATCCACATTCCGCAATATCTTTTATTATGGGATCGGCTTTCCCGCATACATGGATTACACATTTCCCGTTAACAGAATTTGCAAGTTGTTTATAGTGTGGTTTTATGACGGACTTAAACATAGCCGGTGGAACAATGTCGGGGGAAACAACTGCTTCTCCGAAACATATCACATCTGCTCCTGCTTTCAGGCTTTCATTAGCAGCTTTGATGCATGCCCGGGTAGTGACTTCCATTAATCTTTCTAGTTTATGTGGTTCTTTCAGTATTTTTAACAGGAAAGGCTTCATACCCATCAGATTAACAGCAAGGTCCACAGGGCCGGCAAAACCACATATAAGTGGAACTTCATCCCTAACTTGCCTTTTTATAATGTGTGTGGCTTCAAGAATTGCAGGCATTCTTCCTTTTTGCATCAAATCCTCAGGGAATTCTATGTCTTCAATATTGATATCCAGTCCTTCGAGTACAGCGGGAGGTATGTCCTTTGATCCCCTGTGAATCTTGCAGCCGAAACTTTCTGCCAGCATTGTTAGGTCAAAGGGGTAGCGTATCGTTTCAAATCCGGATAATTTGTGGATCGCAATTGCCAGCTCTGCCATTTTTTGGGAATCACAGTCAGCTTCAGGTCTGTAAACTCCACAGGATTCCATAATTTCAAGGGGTGCGGCCGTAGTAAAAAGACCTGCAGGAATTTTATCTACAGGCTTGCGATCCAGTGCATTGATGATTCTCTGTTTTTGTTGCATGGTTGACCTTTGTATAAGATATTTTATTCTCTATTTCATTTAGCTTTAGTTCGGTTAGTACTTCAGTGTTATCCTTCCATCTTTATCATTAATTCCGTCGGGAATATTTCCTATTAATATGTTCCATTAATATGTTCCATTAATATGTTCCATTAATATGGAGCCATTTTTATGAATTTATCCACTATTTGCAATCCTTTACGATAATTCCCTTCCCCAGTAATGATTTCTCCTTCAATTGGGATCCAACCATCCTGATCTCCTTCTAAAGTTATGGACAGATGTTCATGATACTGGTTGCCGCTCCAGCCGTAAATCCACCAATTGTTCATTCCCATAAAACTCATAGAAATATCTACCGTGTTTTCTGCAGTTGTATTGTACTGTGCATAAAGACGGCTTTCGTATTGGTACGTCTTGACATTTTCATTTTCATCATTGGGGAATTGGTTTGGAACTTCTTTTATGTTGTATTTTGGTATGAAAGTAACTTCATTTTCCAGAGGATTTTTTGTATCCAATTCATGATCACTATTCTGGTAGATGCTGAAACCCTCTGGATAGGGGATAGGCGTATCTTCTGAATATTCAGTGGATTCGCTTATTGTACGGTTCAGTCCTTTATTCTGGCCTTCTTCTATTGGGATCGTAGTTGAATGAAATTCAGGGTCTATTTTCTGTGCTGTGATTTGTAACATATTCCCGTGTTTGGTTTCTTTAATGGTACAGTTCCACCCAGTTGGCTTATTCAGGTTGCTCTCTGAATTCAAGGCTTCTGAAAAAACAGATTCATTTCCATCAGAAGGAAGGGGTAAATACAGGGTCACGTTGTGGAGGGATTGCAAATATAAGCAAAATTTTAACTAGTTTGTTCATGAATCTTGTTTGGTATTCGGGCTATAAGTGTTTATTCATGACTATCCTGATCAAAAAATACTGGAAATAATACTGCCACAAAGGAGATTATTAGTATATGGACATTTCAAAAAGTTATAAAATATTTGGAACAACCCTGGTGGTTGCATCAACCATTCTTTACTTCTTACATTACCTGATTTTTCACGACCCACACCACATATTCATATTCCTCGTGAGCGATATAGCATTTGTTCCAATAGAGGTTTTGCTTGTCACGATGATATTACATAAACTGCTTAGTGATATGGAGAGAAGCAAGCGCCTTGAAAAATTGAATATGGTTATCGGTGTTTTTTTCAGTGAAGTGGGAACTAAATTGCTCACTTTCTTTTCAGATGCCGATCCAGGTCTTGAAAATGTTCGAAATCGGCTAATCGTAAGGAAAGACTGGACCGACGAAGATTTTGAGGAAATTACTACATTCCTGCGCAATTATGAATATTCGGTGAATATAAGCAACGTAGATCTAGTATTCCTGCGTGATTTCCTGCGAAAACACCGCAGTTTCATGGCAGGTTTACTTGAAAATCCTTCACTCCTTGAACATGAATCCTTCACGGGTTTATTGCGTGCAGTCTTCCACCTGATGGAGGAATTGGTTAATCGTGAGGATCTGGAAGATCTCCCGGAGTCGGATTTCGATCATCTGGCCCTGGATATAGAAAGGGCTTATAGCAGACTTGTCATAGAATGGCTGGATTACATGAAGTATTTAAAGGACAATCACCCATATCTCTTCTCTCTGGCAATGCGAACCAATCCTTTTGATACAAAGAGCTCTGCAGTGGTTCATTCATGAAATGCCTGTATTTAGTTTCCAGCTGCGGGTAAATAACGAGAGAAAAAAATGAATATTCTATCAGGAAAGCACCCATCCAGACAAATTACCCTGCTATTCCTGGGAACCTTCTGTGTTTTCCTGGCCCTTTTATCTTTTATTCCCTTGCTGCCACCCATAGCCTCAGAACTCAACATTTCCCGCTCAAACCTGGGATGGGTGGCGGGAATTTTCATGATATGTATGGCCTTTTTCCAGATTCCCTTTGGCATGATGTCAGACAGGTTGGGAAGAAAACCCATGATAATCGGCGGGATATTCATTTTTTCCAGCGGATTATTTGTGACTTCATTTGCTTATTCATTTTTGACCCTCCTGGGAGCCCGTGCGATTTCAGGAATAGGGGCTGCAATCTTTTTTTCAACCTCATTCACGATGATCGGTGATCTTTATGAATTAAAAGAGAGGGGAAAGGCTATGGGTGTAATAGCCATAGCTGTGGGGTTGGGTACTATTTCCGGATATATAGCTGGGGGGACGCTAGGGGAAGAATACGGATGGCGACTTGTTTTCAAGACACTTTCATTGATCGTTTTTCTTGTATGTGCTGTTTTTTTCCTGCTGGAAGAGACTGCTCCTAATTATTGGGAAGGCACCCATTTCCTGAAACTTATGACCCTGTCAATCAATCTTTTCAAAACCCGCACCATTTTATTTGTGACATTTATAGCGATGTTCTGCAACATGGCTTCCATCGGTGCCACCTACGTGCTACCCTTCTTCGCCCAGGACCAGGGTATATCTACATCAACTACCGGTTTGTTGTTCATACCATTTGCAGCGGTCAGTTCGATAAGTGCTTCGGGTTGTGGCAAATGTTCCGATACTATCGGCCGGAAAAAACCTCTGGTCGTAGTCACATTAGTGGCAGCGGTCGCTTTAATTCTGTTCTGCAGGATGCCTGTGGACCCTCTGGCAATAGCCCTGAATTTTGCCCTGGTGGGTCTGTGTTTCAGCCCGGTTGTAACACTTACCTCAACCATCCTTGTGGACGAGGTTGTACGTACCGATGCAAGCATACTGGGCACCACGATGAGTACGTTCAATATGATTCGATGGCTTGGTGCAGCCCTGGGTCCGGTGATTGCAGGAGTGATGCTGGACCAGTACGGTGCACGTGCCTCACTGCTGGTGCTGGCATTGCTTGTGACGGCGGCGTTTGTGCTGGCGGTGGGGTTGAAGGAGAAGTGGGAGTGAAGTGTTGAAGGATGGTTATTTTGTGGATGCTATAGGAGTGTTGCGTCCCGATTGTAAGCATTTGTAATTTTTGCTATGACAGGTGAAATTTTAATTTGGGCCTGGGATTTTGATGGTGAATGTCGTTCCCTTTTCTTTTTCACTTTCTACCCAAATATCTCCACCATATCTTTTGATGACCTTTTTTACTATGTATAGGCCAAGTCCTGTATTTCCGGTAGTTCCATGAGTGAAATTTTCATCAAAAATTTTATCGATTACATCATTATCAATACCGTCTCCATAATCCCTTACACTAATTTGACAATGGTCAATTTTATCAGTTATGACAAATCTCATTTTTTCGGTATTGCCATGTTTAATTGCATTTCTTATAAGATTATCAAATATGGAATAAATTGCTTCATCCGCTACAATATCCCCATTACCAATAATGCTAAATTCGATGGGACAATTGGAACTTACTTCTTCTATAACTTCACGAACCTGGTAAACATCAAGATTTCGGCCTTTAGAAATCGTATACTCCATATTTTTCATATCGTTAACTAATTTTATACTTGATTCAACCGACTTCGTTGCTTTATCAAGATAATTAAAATCATTCTTTTCCTTTGATAGATATATTGCCATTTGGATGACGTTGAGGAAATTCAATATGTCATGTCTCAATATCTTGTTAATTACATACAGAAAATCTTTTATTTCTGTTTGGCGC